>OMRN01000409.1 GCA_900313265.1 uncultured Lachnospiraceae bacterium
GAACATCCTTCTGTTTAAAGATCTCCCTCACTTAAAACAGGGATCCAATCTGATTAAATTTTATTTCGGGAATCAGGAAGCCATGAACGAAAGCGCCACGATGGTAAAAGGACGCCGGCTTATTATTACGAGAAAAGATCACACCCGGATGTTATTAAACTGTGACGGAGACGGCTTCACGCCGCAGGAAACCACGCTGGACATCCGACTGATTCCGGCCGGTGTGAATTTTGTAGCACCGCAGCATACTGCGCTGATTCTTCCTGTCGGGAATTGAAATTGTTAACTCCTGAGTGCATCAATCGGCGTCATTCTTGCCGCTTTTCCGGCAGGGTAAAGGCCGAAGAAAATTCCGATTCCCATCGAAAATACGGCAACTCCCAGAATCAGTAAAATATTGAAATCCGGTTTAATGGAAATTGTATTCTTAACAAGATGAACAATCACGCACGCAAGCGAAGAAAACGCATACCCGATAATCGTTCCGATGATACCTCCGGTTAACGAAATCATCCCGGATTCAATCAAAAACTGCCAAAGAATCGAAGATGTTCTTGCACCGAGTGACTTTCGGATACCGATTTCTCGGGTCCGCTCCGTAACGGATACCAGCATGATATTCATAACACCGACACCACCGACGAATAAGGAAATTGCCGCAACCAGCATAACAAATGCGGTAATTCCGCCAAGAACCTTGGTAAGACCGTCCACCAAAGATGTCAGTTCCATTACACCGATGGCATTCTCACCTCTTTTATCCATGACGGCTTCTATATAACGTCCGCTCTTTCTGCTCGCTTCCGCAACATGCGCCGGTTCATCCACGAAAACAGTCACCTGATAATACCGGTCCATATCCAGTCCGAATGTTCTGTAAATATAACTGGACGGCACTTCGAACTGAAGAGACGGATCCTCAAATACTCCGACCACAATCGCACTTTCTTCCCCATCGGCGCTGACATTTTTTTCATTATAATCGGAAGCTTCCGACTGATTGGATTTGCGCACACCGACTACTCTTAAATTCAGTTCTCTTCCGTAAGCATCCACCGATACGGTTTTTCCGGTTACATCTTCGTATCCGAAGAGTTTTTTTGCACCGTAGGTATCAATCACGCAGACCGGTTCCGCTTCTTCATAATCACTGTCGGTAAAAAACCGGCCATAAAGAAGTTCCGCACTGTTTGTTTCCTGAATAATCGGTTTTCCCCCGGATATCGTTACATCCACTTCCTTATTCTTTGTGTCAATTGCCGTTCCCCTTGCACTGATTCTTTCCGAATAACCGGTAATTTCCGGATATTTATTTACCAAAGAATCCATAACACTTTTCGGAATCTCGTCATCTCCGTTACTGTAAACGGTAAAATCGGAACCCACGAGTCCGTTTAAGGATCCGGAAACCCAGTTGGAAAAACCGCTTCCGATGGAAAGAATTCCGACTACGGATGCAATTCCGATAATAATTCCGAGCATGGTAAGAAATGCTCTTGCCTTGTTCATACGGATATTAAAATATGCCATTTTCCAGTATTCGAGAAATCTTCCCATACTTTCCGTGTTACCTCTGTATAATACAACCGCGCTTGCAGTTTTGCTGTTTTACTCCTGCCTTAAGGCCTCAATCGGGCTTAATTTCGCTGCTTTTTTTGCCGGATATATACCGAAGAACATACCGATAACCGCCGAAAACAAAACTACTCCGATTACAATTGCCGGGCTGATGGTTGCCACAATATGCATTTTTACGACTTTACTGGCGATAAAACAAAGAAGTTCCGCCCCGAGATATCCGATTAAAATGCCGAGCGAACCGCCGATAACCGTAAGCACCGCCGCTTCCGCAAGGAACTGTATCATAATGGATGAAATTTTGGCTCCGAGTGCTTTTCGGATTCCGATTTCCCGAGTTCGTTCCGTAACGGATACCAGCATGATATTCATAACGCCTACACCGCCGACCACAAGCGAGATTGCCGCAACAAACGAGATAAAAATCGTCACACCGTTGATGATCATGTTAAACTGATCCATCGCGGAATCAAAACTTGTGTACGTATACTTCTTCTGTCCGCGAAGGTTCTTCCTTCCTTCGAGCAGTTTAATACAGCTTTGGATGGCGCTTTTGGCATTATTCGGAGAATCCGGAATCAGAAGGAGGCTGTAGAAATCATCATCCGCAGCGGAAATTCCAAGAGCATCCGCATATGTGGTATACGGAATTTTTACTTCAATTGTTCCCGTATCGCCAAGAGCGGACAACAAAGCATTTTCCTTATTCTCCCGAACCCCGACAACCCTGTAATCCTCTTCTTTACCGTCTTCGTATCTTAATGAAACAAACTGACCGACAACCGCTGTGTGACCGAAAATTTTCTTTGCGGCATATTCGTTAATAACACAGACTTTCTTGGCATCCTCGTATTCATCCCGGCTAAAAAATCTTCCGCTTGAGAATTCTTCTTTATCTACTTTCACATATTCCGGCGTGCAGGCTGTCACATGGGCCGTCATATCGCCGCCGCGGTTCATTATTTCCAGATAATCCCCTACTTCCATGTCAAGAACGGAAATGTGTTCTACCTTTTCGCGAAGCATTTCCAGATCATCCCGGTTCATGGCCGCTTCCGGATAATACTCCATCGCCGTTCCCGCCTTGATGTAAGTCTGTGTGGAAAACATCGAATTCATCTCGCCGGTGATTGTTCCCTTGATACCGTTTCCCAAAGCTACCACCATGATTACGGACGCGATTCCTACAATAATACCGAACATGGTCAGTACGCTTCGCATCTTGTTATCCAGAATGCTCTTTAATGAAATTTTCAGGTATTCGAAAAACTGTCCCATATTAAATCCTGATTTACTTCTTTCCTATCGCTCCGGTAATATACTGCTGGGATTCCGCCGAAGGTGTCGCCATCTTGCCGTCCTCAACAACACCCGAATAATCCGATACAATAATATCATCCGCATCAAGTCCTTCGGTAATTTCGGTTACAAGATCGGAGTTGACGCCGGTTGTTACATATTTTTTATGAACCGTCATGGTAGCGGGATCAAAGGTAAACACAAATTCACCCTTGTCATCCACATTTACGGCTTCCACCGGAACAGTCAGAACATTCTGCACGGAAGCGGTTGTGATACTGCACTTTGCATCCAGTCCGAGATAAATGTTTTCATCCGGATTGTCTACGGATACCGTAACAAGTACCTGTGCACCGGCATTTCCGTTCTGAACGGCAGAGTGATTGATGGTCTTCACTTTTCCCTTATACTCATTCTTCAGGCACTTAATAACGACATCCTGACCGATTTTCAGTTTCTCCAGATCGGATTTGCCGACGCCGAGACTGACATGAACATCCTCAAGACTTGAAAAAGTTGCAATCGGAGTACCTGCGGTTGCGGTATCGCCGGCCGTATAGTTCACCGTGCTAACAACACCGTCAAACGGTGCAATAAGACCTTTTTCAAAGTCTTTCAGATTATCGATTTTCTGTTCGTTCTGAAGAGTATTTAATTCTTCCTGAAGATTTTTATTCTCCTTATCATAGGAATTTCCGAGCTGCCCTTTGAGCGTCTCAACCTGGGTTTTGGCCGATTCCAGTTTTGTCTTGCTGGTTTCCACTTCCGTTTTATATTTCGTAAGTTCCGTTTGTGCCTTATTATAATCCGTGCTCTGGTCCGAAGACTGCTTGGTAACATTGGCAATAACCTTTTTCGAATACTCCATTGAATCCGCCAGTTCTTTATATTTTCCTTCCGAACAGAACTTCGCAACAGC
>OMRN01000197.1 GCA_900313265.1 uncultured Lachnospiraceae bacterium
AAACGAAACGACAGGTGTAAAAGTGAAAATGTGCGGCATGATGCGTCCGGAGGATATTGCGGCCGCAAACGAATGCAAACCGGATTACATCGGATTCATTTTTGCTGCGAACCGAAAGCGGACCGTAACGAAAGAGCAGGTGATGATTCTTCGAGCGGATTTATCAAAAGAAATCATGGCCGTCGGCGTTTTCTTAAATCAGGAAACGGACCGGATTATTGAAAATGCGAAAGACTGCAGGCTGAATATGATTCAGCTTCACGGAAACGAAGAGCCTTCCTGTATCAAAGTCATAAAGGAACAAACCGGACTTCCCGTAATCAAGGCATTTATCGTAAAGAATGCGGAAGATGTAAAAAGGGCAAACGATTCTCCGGCGGATTATATTTTACTGGATTCCGGGGCCGGATCGGGAGAAACATTTTCCTGGGAAATATTAAGGGAAGTAAAAAGACCGTTTTTTCTTGCCGGCGGATTAAATCCGGGGAATGTAAAGGATGCGATGGAAAGGCTTCATCCCTATGCACTGGATGTCAGTTCCGGGATTGAGACAAACGGAAGAAAAGATCCGGAAAAGATGATAGAATTTATGAGGCTGGTACGGCAGCAGGCAATCGGATAAAGGTTTAGTTTGGTATTTTAGGAGGTAGAAACATGACAAACCCGAACGGAAGATTTGGAATACACGGAGGACAGTATATTCCGGAGACACTGATGAATGCGGTGATTGAACTTGAGGAAGCGTACAATCACTATAAAAACGATCCGGAATTTAATGCGGAACTTTCGAAACTTTTCAATGAATATGCGAATCGTCCTTCCCGTTTATATTTTGCAAAGAAAATGACCGAAGATTTGGGCGGCGCAAAAATATATTTAAAACGTGAAGATTTAAATCATACCGGAGCCCATAAAATCAACAATGTGTTAGGTCAGGCGCTTCTTGCAAAGAAAATGGGAAAGACCAGACTGATTGCGGAAACCGGAGCCGGTCAGCACGGTGTCGCAACCGCCACGGCAGCAGCCTTAATGGGCATGGAATGCGTGGTTTTCATGGGCGAGGAAGATACGAAAAGACAGGCATTAAATGTTTACAGAATGCGTCTTCTCGGATCGGAAGTCATTCCCGTAACAAGCGGAACCGCAACCTTGAAAGATGCCGTATCCGAGGCGATGCGTGAATGGACAAACCGGATTGAAGATACCCATTACTGCTTAGGATCCGTGATGGGACCTCACCCCTTCCCGACTATCGTAAGAGATTTTCAGGCGGTAATCTCAAAAGAAATCAAAGAACAGATAACGGAAGCGGAGGGAAGATTACCCGATGCGGTTATCGCCTGTGTCGGAGGCGGTTCGAATGCCATCGGAAGTTTCTATCATTTTATCGAAGATAAAGAGGTGGCTTTAATCGGCTGTGAGGCAGCGGGACGGGGAATTGATACCTTTGAGACCGCCGCTACCATCAATACCGGAAGGCTTGGAATTTTTCACGGAATGAAATCTTATTTCTGCCAGGATGAGTACGGCCAGATTGCACCGGTTTATTCCATTTCCGCCGGACTGGATTATCCGGGGATCGGACCGGAACATGCGTATCTTCACGACATTCACCGCGCCGAGTATGTCGCGGTAACGGACGAGGAAGCGGTGGAAGCATTCGAATATCTGGCAAAGACCGAAGGAATCATTCCGGCCATCGAATCCGCACATGCCGTTGCCCATGCGATGAAAATCGCACCGAAGATGGATCGGGATAAGATTATCGTAATTACGGTTTCGGGACGCGGCGATAAGGACTGTGCGGCTATTGCAAGATATCGCGGCGAAGAAATTTTTGAATAAAGAGGAAAGAATCATGAGCAGAATAAGTAAAGCATTTGAAAACGGAAAAGTATTCATTCCCTTCATTACCTGCGGGGATCCCGATTTAAATACAACGAAAGAAGCGGTACTTCAGATGGCATCAAACGGTGCGGATATTATCGAACTGGGTATTCCGTTCTCCGATCCGACGGCAGAAGGACCGGTAATACAGGGAGCCAATATCCGGGCGCTTGCGGGAGGAGTGACCACCGATAAAGTTTTTGATCTGGTAAGCGAAATCCGTAAGGAAAGTAATGTCGCAATCTGTTTTATGACTTATGCGAATGTGGTATATTCCTACGGGGCGGAGAAATTTATCCGAAAGTGCGAAGAAAGAGGCGTGGACGGACTGATTCTTCCGGATCTTCCGTTTGAGGAAAAAGAGGAATTTAAGCCTGTCTGCGATGAGTGCGGCATTGATCTGATTTCCTTTATCGCGCCGACTTCCGAGGGAAGAATTGCGATGATTGCAAAGGAAGCGACCGGATTTATCTATGTGGTTTCAAGCCTCGGGGTTACCGGAATGAGAAGTGAAATTACAACGGATCTGCCTTCCATCATTTCCGTGATTCGGGCCAATACCGATACGCCCTGCGCCATCGGGTTCGGCATTTCAAATCCGGAACAGGCAGCAAAAATGGCAGCCATTTCCGACGGCGCCATCATCGGTTCGGCGATTATCCGCATTCTGGAAAAAGAAAAACAAAGTGCCCCGAAGACAATCGGAGCATTTACCAAAGAAGTAAAGGATGCTATACGAAACGTTTAGAATAATAACGAAAAAACGCCGGGAAAGAGTATTATTTCTTACTTTCCCGGTCGCGTATTTCGTGAGCTTTTGCAAGAACTTTTTCTACCCATTCATCGTCGGGTTCGCAGACCTTTAATGTATTAAAACCCATTTGACGGCCGTACTGGTGAATGACATCCTCATCATCGATATGAAGAGAAATGTGATAGAAATTCGGTACTTTCTGCGGAAGAGGTGTCGGGCGGTCCCGCTGAACCTCTTTTAAGTGCCGCGGGCTGTTTACAATCTGACTGAATGTGATGCCGTAGGCTCGAAAGAGCGAGCGGATATAAACTTCCGAACGGAAAGAGGAAGTATAAACCCATACTTCGAAGCCTTCTTCCTGCAAGGTATGAATTAACCGGATGGTGCCCTTACGAAGACGTTCGGGAAAAATACGGCTTAAGGGAAAAGGAGGCGCATCTTCGGTTTCAAATTTCTCAGGATCGACAAAGAGTACTTCGTCGAGATCAAATGATATTCTCATGGTTTTCACCTAATCATACAGAGGATAAGTTTCGGGATAGGGATCGATTCCGAACGCAAAGCGGACCTCTTTTTCTATTTTTTCTTCCGGATAGTCCGAAGAAAAGGCGGCAATGTTGTCCTCAAGCCCTGTTTCGGCAAAACGAGGATTTTCGGTGGCGGATATGATAATGACATCGCCTTCTTCAAAAGTCGCGGCTTCTACGCGGTAAAAAAGACGGTTTCTTTCAAAGGATCTTCGAAGCCCGAATTCGGTTGCCGCTTTATCCGCTTTTTCATTGATCGGAGTGGCTCCGTATTTTTGAAAATATTTTTCCACCAATTCCAGTTTTATGCGTAGATCTTCCATTTCATCCCTCCTTGCCGCATGCTATAAAAATACTATATTCCACCGTCCGGACGGTGTCAATTGTGTGTTGGAACGGTTCCCCTTCCTTTATTGACGCATCTTTTCAATCATTGTAAAATTAACGGGTAACAGTGTCGGATTAACGGGGTAAATACCATGGCATATGAAAAAAGCTTTATCATAACCCATATTCGGGAGGACCTGGAGAAAACGGAAGGAAAGAGGGATGTTGTGAAAGCAAATCCGATTGAGATGATGATGGTCAAAAAAGTCTCGCCGGAGGAACTTCATGTCAATCCCGCGGATGAATTTTCGTTTCCCGACATCGGGCCGAATGATGCGATTATCGAAAACTACAGTCAGATTGCAAGAAGAAACGAAGCTATGAATCTTGCCGTTTTTGAGGAGCCGATTCTAGTCAACAAAATTAAATACGGCGGGTACCTGATTTTAAACGGTCATCATCGCTGGGCAGGAGCACTGAAGGCAAGAGTTAAGAAAATCCGGATTAAAATTCAGAATTCTTAACCGGCGGGAAGAAACCGAAAACGACGGACAGGGTGAGAACCAAAGCAAAGACGGAATATTACATGAAGGAAAAACGATATGAAAATCGATAAAAAACGTGAAAAATATACCAAAAATCTTGTGCTGGCGGGCAAGAAAGCAGTTCATGAAGTGGATGTGAACAGCAGACAGGCCGTGATTTTACAGCATCGCCTTTTAGCGGAACTGCTTCAGGAAAACAAGGATACGGAATACGGAAAGATTTATGATTTTGCCGATATTCATTCCGTGGAAGAGTATAAGAAGAGGGTTCCTTTTTCCGGTTACGATGATTATTCGCCGTATATTCAGAGAATGATGGAAGGGGAGGAAAACCTTCTTAGTAAGAATGCACCCGTACATTATGCACTGACAACCGGAAGCATCGGGGTTCCGAAATATGTTCCCGTATCGGAAAAGGAACTGAAGAAATATGTGAAATATTCTTTGGAAATGGCATTCGGAGTAGCCGATGAATATTACCGGAATACCACGGGAAGAGGCTGCCCGATCGGACTGGGTCTAAACGCCATAGAAATGAAAGTAAAAGAAACAAAGACAGGCGTTGATCAGGGAAGTATTTCAGGTACTCTGATGAAGTCCGCAAAAAGCATTGTTCCGTTTATTTTGTCTTCTCCGTGGGAAGTAATATGTCCGGATAAAAAGATGGACATGAAGTATTTAAAAATCAGACTGGCTCTTCAGAATAAGGATCTGGCATTTATGGACTGCGCTTTTCTTTCGGGTCTGGTCGATTTGATGGACTATATGCGTGATAATTACGAAATGCTCTGCGACGATATCGAAAAAGGAACGATTAATGAGGATGTGGATGTTCCGCCGGAAGTACGTGAAAGTCTTATGAACACACTCAAACCGGACTTGGCGCGGGCGGATGAACTTCGTCTGGAATTCTCCGATGGATTCGACAGTCCGATTGTTCCCAGAATCTGGCCGAGGATGAGCTGGATCGGAGGAATCGGAACCGGCGGTTTCTTCCCTTATGTAAAAAGAATGCGTAAATACACCGGAAAGAGCATACCGTTTAACAACCTTTGTTATGCGGCCTCGGAATCGTTTATGGCAGTTGCGAGACACATGTCCGATACATCCTATGTGCTTCTGCCGGACGGAGGATTTTATGAATTTATCCCGGTAAACGACGGAGACGAGAATCATACGCTGAACATCGACGAACTGGAAATCGGAGAGGATTATGAAATTGTCATTACCAATCTTTCCGGATTCTACCGTTACCGGATTAATGATGTGGTGCGTGTCACCGGATATTATAACGAAACGCCGATTCTGAAATTTATCTACCGGAAGAATCAGCTTCTTTCCATTGCCGGAGAAAAAACAAACGAGGAGTATCTCCGCTGGGCCATTGAGAATTTTGCAAGGGAAAGCCGCGTAAGTGTAAATGACTACAGTATATTTGCGGATACGACAACGAACCCGGGACACTATGTTTTTCTTTTGGAACCGTCGGAGATTGTTCCGAAAGAAAGAATTCCGTATTGCAGGGATATTCTGGAAAAATTTATGGTTCATGCCAATCCGACTTACGGAGATCTTTTAAGAAACGGGTCTTTAGGACCGATGGAAATTGTATTTCTTCAGCAGCAGACCTATCAGCTGTACCGGGATGTCATGATTATGAAAGGGGCTTCGGCTAATCAGTTAAAGCCGGTTCGTGTCATAGATTCCCCGTTTAAGGAACATTTCTTCTTTGACTTAAAAGAAAACTATGATTAACGATTTTTGTCCGGGAATGAGGAATTTGAATTGAAAAAGAAAATCCGGGGTTACAGGAATCAGGAAAATGGTGTATTTTGGAATACATCTGTGCTATAATATTT
>OMRN01000431.1 GCA_900313265.1 uncultured Lachnospiraceae bacterium
TACATCGTCGGTTCATCCATCACATTCGTTCCCTGATAGTATCCGCGCGAATTCATGCCGGCAAAAAACAGCCAGTTGAATCTTCCCGGAATGACCTGATTATTTACGATTGTCTCCGGCAGATAGGAATCGTCGATTAATTTCTCCGTATAATCCGCCTTTTTGGTAAGTCCGCATATTTCGCAGCGGTAAAGCGTGTATCCGTACCGGAGGTATGTCGGCTCCGTCACTTCCTCTTTTACAAAAATATGCTCATGGACTCCATCCGAAGATTTTTCATCACCTCCGGAATCCGTGCCGTTTCCGCCTTCCGTTCCCGTTCCGTCTTCATGCCCGGTGCCTTCACCGTCATTCATTCCGTTTCCGTTCCCGTCAGGCTTCCCGTTATTTTTCCCGTTCGCCGCATCCGCCTTTTCGTTTTCATCATTAAACCGCTTTGCCAGATTCGTATTGTCAATATTCGATTTCTTTCCGGAAAAAGCAATTAACGTCGGCTGGAGATTTTTGCGGTAAAAACCTTCCAGCTGACCGTCACAGACACTGTAGGTATGAAGCAGCACCGACCGAAACGGCACACGGTCGTTATAATACGCTTCGATTTTCGTAGTTACATCGGGCGTAAACTCCTCCGGCCATTTTGCGCTTGCCCGGTTTTCCTCAATTTCGACTTCAAACCGGTCGCTTCCCGTCAAAAGTTTGATTCCCCAGATCAGTGAGGGAACCGTCAGGATTCCGATAAAAAGCAGTATGGATATGATGTTTAGCGCTTTCTTCATTCCCTCTCCTAAAACTGAAAATAGATAAACGGATTATAAGTACCCTTCACCAGCATGCAGATACAAACGGCCAGAAGTGCCGTCTGCAAAAGAATACTGCCGATTCCGACAACCGGTTTTTCTTTGGTTTTATCATAAAGTTTTCCGAAAACGGCCTGTACCGGTCCGCAAAACAGGATTCCGAATAATAGTGCCAGAAGCGTTTTAAAGGAAACAAACTGAAGGTAGGAAAACGTTCCCTCTCCGAATCGTGAAATCCCTCCGATAAACGCGAGCGCATCTCCAAAGGACTGTGCACGGAAAAAGATCCAGCCGAAAACAACGATAAGAATCGTATAAATATGTCCGAACCATTTGTTTTTATCCAGGAATTTTCCGATGAGAGCACGCTCTAAAATAATGAAAAACGCATAATACATTCCCCAGAAAAAGAAGGTATAATTTGCCCCGTGCCAGATACCGGTTAAAAGAAACACAATAAAAAGATTTATGCATGTTCTTGCATTGCCCTTTTTGTTCCCGCCGAGGGGAATATAGACATATTCCTTAAACCACGAAGAAAGGGAAATATGCCATCTTCTCCAGAATTCCTGTATGGAATGGGACATGTAGGGTGTACGGAAATTCTCTTTAAAACGGAATCCGAACATCCGTCCCAGACCGATAGCCATATCCGAATAGCCGGAAAAATCGTAATAAATCTGCAGTGCATAGGCCACGCTTCCTAAGATTACCACCCCGAAACCGATTTTTGATAAATCCGATTCCCAGATACGGTCCACACATTCCGCCAAAACATTGGCAATAAGAACTTTCTTCGCAAGTCCGAAACAGAAAAGTTTTATGCCGGATGCAAATAAATCCGTATTTTCCTTTCTTAAGTAAAGCTGTTTTTCGATATCCTTATACTGCACAATCGGGCCGGCAATTAACTGTGGAAAAAGCGAAACATACAATGCAAAATCAAGGATATTCCTCTGAACCTTTGCATTTCCCCGGTAACAGTCAATCACATAGCTCATGGCCTGAAAAATATAAAAAGATATGCCGATCGGCAGGATGACTTCCTTTAACCCCATTCCGCCGCTTTCCATGCCGCGCAGGTGTTCGACGGTATGAATAAAAAGATTAAAATACTTGAAATAAAATAAAAGCCCTAAGTTCAAAGACAAGGTTCCGATTAAAACCATTGTCTTTTTCCTTCCGGCTTTTTTAATCAAAAGTCCGCCGAGGTAATTGATTCCGATTACCGCAAGCATCAGCAAAAGATAATAAATCCCGCCCCATGCATAAAAGAACAGACTTGCAAGAAGCAGGAAAATATTCTTTGCTTTTAAACTCCGGGATGGTGAAAGAGGCAGAACATTCAGTATCGCATTTCCGATTATTACCACAGGCAGAAATACCCATATAAAAATCATGGAACTGAATAGCATCTATTAAACCTCACCCGGTTAAAATTTATCTTCTTTTATCCTGATTTCCCGTTACTCCACATAATCGGACTTCACATAAGCGGTCTGTCCGTTGTATTTTACCTTGCTCCAGCCGTTGTCCATCTTCTCAATCAGTTCAAGTTTGGTGCCCGGTTCCGCCATGGCAATAACGCTTCCGTCCATGGAAGCCTCATTTCGGATATTCACACCCTCTTTCACCGTAACGGTTTTGGCACCGGCTTCAATGGTATTGCTTCCGACAACTTTTAAATAATCCGAACGGATATAGCCTTCTTCTCCGTTATAAATCACGTGGCTCCATCCGTTAATCAGTTCTTCGATTCTTGTCAGCGTGGTTCCCGGTCCGACCTGTCCTTTGGATTCTCCTTTTTCCGATGCGGTTGCACGGATATTTACCGTCGTTGTCGGTTCAACCTGATCCGTTGTATTTTCTTCGGCCGGTTCCGACGTTTCTTCGCTCGATGTTTCGGAAGGATCTTCCGTAGCGGAACGAAGTGCAATCTTCTTTACCATTTCCTGCTTAACCATATCATCGAAGCCGTCCATGTAGCTCTTCAGTTCTTCGTCTTTATCTAATGCCTCATTGTAAGCAAGTGCCACCTGATTGTATAAATCCTGCACTTCCTGTCTGGAATAAGCCGCATAGAAGTCGGAAATAACATCTTCGGAAATATCACTCTGACGACAAATCTTCGGATTGCCTTCCTCATCCGGACAGTAATAAAATCCGATCAGCCCCGGAAGTTTTGTATCGAAATCTTTCAGTTTCAGATTATACTGCACATATACATAATACGCTCCGTCCGCTTCGGCTTTCTGCGTATAACATACAATATCATCATAACTGTCGATGTATTCGCTCTTTACCGCAATGCTGTCCAGATCGTTCTGGCTTACATATACCAGAATATCCGAAATCGTGTCTTCATCATCTTCCGCAAGCGCCTTGTGATATCTCGTAATCACCTCATTAATTTCCGGATGAGCATCTTTTTCCAATGCATAATCTCTTCCGTCCGGAGCCAGCATTCCGATTTCGGACTGCATTTTTTCTTTTCTCTCTTTTTCCTCTTTGGCTCTGGCAATATTAAATACCACGGCAAAAACAACTGCCACGCAAACAGCAAATACCAGTGTCGCCACCAGCATATAATATTTATCTACAAAAATCTCAAACTTTGATTTACCTTTATCTTTTTTCATATTTACCCAATCTTAGAATATTACCATCAATTATTTCCTTTTTTGGACGATTCGAAACATCCCGTATAATACAATCTTCTCATACGGGCATCCAAACAGGCTTTTTTAATCACAATACAGCCAACAGGCGATAAAAAATGCACTCGACAGGAATCGAACCTGCATTAACGGCGTCGGAGGCCATCGTTCTATCCGTTAGACTA
>OMRN01000195.1 GCA_900313265.1 uncultured Lachnospiraceae bacterium
ATTGGAAGCAATCGATGGATATAAATATTCGAATTACCGTCTGAAAGTAACGGCATCCGTCAGCGGAACATCTTTCGCCAGCACGGACTGGATTGTATACACAAATGCCAAGTTGAATGCGGAATACGTTAAGAGTACGCAGTAAAGAATATTTATTAAGAATCCCTTGCCAACCGGGGGCCTGACCCCATTACAGAATTGTTACAATACCCATAGGAATTTCCTGTGGGTATTGTTTTTTTTATATAAATATTCTAAAATGTATTTAAACAAACATTATAGAGTTCTAAAATGTTGCCAAGAAAATATTTTAGAAGAACGGAGCGGGCATGATTCTGAATAGGAAGATATTTTATCAACTGGAAAATTGGAAACAGAAGAATAACAGGAAAAGTTTAGTTTTACAAGGAGCGCGTCAGGTAGGAAAGACTTATGCATTAAGAGAATTCGGACGGAGAAATTATGAAGAAGTACTGGAAATAAATTTTAAGAAAACGCCTTCCGATGCCGAGATTTTCAATGGAAATCTGAATGTGGATACATTAATTACAGCAATGCAATTTCGTTATCCTGAAAAGAAGATGATTCCGGGTAAAACGCTGATTGTGCTTGATGAAATTCAGGAGTGCGAAGAAGCGATTACTTCTTTGAAATTCTGGACAGAAGACGGACGATTTGATGTGGTAGCATCCGGTTCTATGTTGGGAATTGATTATAAGCGTGCATCTTCTTATCCGGTGGGTTATGTTGAATACCTGCAAATGTATGGTCTGGACTTTGAGGAATACCTTTGGGCACGCGGAATTAAAGAGGAAATGATTGAGAATCTAAGACAAATGTTTTTAAAGAAAGAGATAGTGCCGACAGCTATACATACCCGTATGATGGAGCTTCTCAGGGAATTTATTTCGATAGGAGGTATGCCGGAGGTTGTCTCTGCTTTCGTTGAGTCAATGGACTATCGTTTGGCAGACAAGATTCAGAGGGAATTATTGACCGGTTATCAATACGACATTGCTCATTATGCTGTGGCAGAGGAAAAAGTGAAGGCGGAAAAATGCTATCTTTCGCTTGGAAAACAATTACTGGATAAAGAGAACCACAAATTTCAATATAAAGAGGTGGAAAGCGGAGGACGTGCCTATAAATACTATTCCAGTATTGATTGGCTTTTGAAAGCCGATTTAATTGGTTTATGCAAAGCTGTATCAGATATTAAATATGACCTGTCGGATTATGCCCGTGATGATATTTTCCGGGCGTATACAACGGATTTATCTCTTTTAATTTCCATGAGAGAATTTGGTCTGAAACAGCATATTGTAGAAAATACAATACTAGACAATACCAAGGGCGGAATTTATGAGTGCTTACTGGCTGACTTTCTGATAAAAAAAGAATTTCCCATGTATTACTATAAGAATGACACTACTAAGAAAGAGATTGATTTCATTACCCAGAAAGATGGTGCAATAATACCAATCGAAGTAAAAAGCGGTAAAAAGAAAGCCTCTTCTCTGAACTGGTTGATGAATAATAATTCGTCGATCCCGATAGCATATAAGTTTATGGATGGTAATGTTGGAATGGGAGAAAATCGCATCATTACAATGCCGCTTTATATGGCAATGTTTTTATAGGCGGTTTTTTTGACAACCAAAAGGCTGAGTTCCGAGACATAAAAGTAAGGAAATTGCTGTTGGTACTGCGAACAAAATTCTAAAAGATGCAGGTTTGATATAGTTGTCTCGGGGAGTTGTTTTTGAGGAGGAATTGTATTATGGCAAAGTACGTATATCCGGCTATTTTTACGAAGGAAGAGAATGGATGTTACAGTATTGTTTTTCCGGATTTGGAGGGGTGCTATACGACAGGCGACAGTCTTGTTGACGGAATTTATATGGCTGAAGATGTATTGGCATTTACTTTATATAGTTTGGAAAAAAGGCATTTGGAGATTCCGAAGCCTTCTGAACTTCAGAATGTTGATGAAGATTCTTTTGTTAATCTTATTGCCTGTGATACGCTTGAATATCAAAAGATGAATAACAATAAGGCTGTAAAGAAGACATTGTCTATTCCGGAATGGCTGAATGAAAAGGCAGTGAAAGCAAATATTAATTTTTCGCAGGTTCTTCAGGAGGCGCTTAAAGAGAAACTGGGTGTATATTAATAGCGAGATAATTCCCCAAAACATGCTCAAAAATATAGGTTTTGGGGAGTTTAAAGACGATATTGACAGATAATTCCCCAAAATATTTAGTTTCTCTTACACAAAAAGATAATATTAGGATGAGCGGATTATCTCAGCAGGCGGTAAGCCGGATGGAACGAGGAGAGGGTAAGATGACAATCAGGGATCGGATTTTTGACAGGATGGATGAACTTCAGATGACGCAGAAGGAGTTTTCGAAGCGCACCGGAATTGCGGAAAGCACGGTAAGCGACTGGAGAAAGAAGAAAACGAACCCGACTGCGGAGAAGGTGATGATCATATGCAAGGTGCTGGATGTGGACCCTGTATGGCTTCTTTCCGGCGTGGAAGAGCATGGGACAAGGGGAAGCCGCCGCGACTGGTATGCGATTGACCCGTCAACGGAAAGCGGAATGCTGATCAGCGCATTTAATTCCATGGATAAGGCCGGGCAGGCGAGGCTTTTAGGATATGCGGAGGCGCTTGGAGCGCATAGAGAGAAGAATTTAGGAGATTAAGCGGGAATCCTCGGCAATTCAATTGCCGAGATGAGAGCGTCTAATTCCTTATTCTAATCGAACATATGTTGCATTCTTGCTTATCTTATGATATACTATGTGTATGAAAGATAATCTAATTCATTACAGAACTTCGGTATGCAATATCAACTACCATGTGGTATGGTCTGTGAAATACCGCCGGAAGATTCTCAACAATGAAGTCGAGGCTTATCTTAAAGAGCTTGTTCAGCAAATTGCCGATGAAAAAGGCTTTATCGTCCAACTCTTTGAGTGTGGAGAACAGGATCATTGTCATTGCTTTATCACTGCTCCGCCTAAGTTATCTGTCACAACCATTGTTAAGTATCTAAAAGGGATCACCGGGCGCAAGCTTTTTGAGAGATTCCCCGACATTCGCCAAAAGCTATGGAAAGGGGAACTGTGGAACCACTCGTATTATTGTGAAACCATTGGCTCTGTATCCGAAGAAAACATTAAACGGTATATTGAGCACCAAAGCAAATCTTATTGAAGGGAGCATAAATGCTGTTAACATGTAAAACCACGGTAAAACTGAATAATAACAGCGAAAATATCATTGGTCATATGTGTTATGCAGCCTATAAGCTTTGGAATGTTTGCAATTATGAACGGATTCATCATAAGGAGCTTGACCTTCCGGTGAATTATCCTGATTGGTATTACCAGAAAAAAGCACATAAAAATGATTTATGGTATAAACAGTTACCATCCCAAACCGCACAGGAAGTATGCAAACTTTTGGACAAGTCCTGGAAATCCTTTTATACCCTGGAAAAAACACATGGCATTGAGAATCCGAAACCTCCCCGGTTCAAGCATGACCCGCTTGCCATTACATATATGCAAAACGGGATTGCCCATTCTTCCGGGGAAGAGATTGTCCGTCTGTCACTCCCAAAACAACTGAAACTTTATATGGCAGACTGCTATGACATTCATGACAATTACCTTTTCCTTAAAAACCGGATTTTTAAGGACATAAATG
>OMRN01000339.1 GCA_900313265.1 uncultured Lachnospiraceae bacterium
GCGGTAAAAAACAATCATGAAACCAACATCACGAATCTTTACGCCGTCGGAGAATGTGCCGCCATCTATCACGGTGCCAACCGGCTCGGCGGGAATTCCCTGCTTGCGGCCATTCACAGCGGAAGAATTGCCGCCCGCGATATTTCGGATCAGTTCACCGAAAGCTTTAAAGAAGACGGAAGTTACGATACAAATGCAATCATAAGCCTTCCCGATTTTTCCGATGTAATAAAAGAGGAAAACGAAAGACTCGCTGCCCTTCGTTCTTCCGAAAGCAGTTTTCCGGTTGTGTATATCCGGGATATGGTGTCGGAATGCATGAAAGAAAATCTCGGAATTGAGAGATGCGAAGAACGGTTGGAAAACGGAATTACGGACATTTCCTTTTACCTGTCCGTCATCGACAAAATCCACTATGACAATTCCGAAATGACCTATTTCGCATACAGTTTAAAGGGAATTCTGACTCTGGCGAAAGCCACTCTTCTTTGTGCCCTAAACCGGAAAGAAAGCCGGGGCGCACATATCCGGTCCGATTATCCGGACGCTTCCGGCGAATACAGTGCCGCAACAATTATTTCTTACGACAACGGTGAATATCGTGTTACCCTTGATTCGGAGGGAAAATATGAAAGTTAGGATTTTAAGACAGGCATCCCCTTTTTCCAAACCCTACTGGCAGGAATTCTCCTATGAAAAGAAGGACAACCAGACGGTTGCCGGAATGCTGGACGAACTGAATTACAAGGACGATTTAAAGGATATTAACGGAGATCCCGCACCCAGAATCCAGTGGGAATGTTCCTGCATGCAGGGAATGTGCGGAGCCTGTGCCATGGTGATTAATAACCGTCCGGCACTGGCCTGTGAGACATTCCTGCGTGATTTGAAAAAAGATGTTATCACGCTGGAACCGCTTCGCAAATTTCCAACGGTTGCGGATCTTCTGGTCGACCGCGGAGTCATTCAGGAGAATTTAAAAAAAGCCAATTCCTTCATCGGGGAATATGCCGGAAGCGACCCTAAGGAGTATCCTCATCAGTATCTGGCGGCGAAATGTTTAAAATGCGGTCTCTGCCTGGAAGTATGCCCGAATTATAAGGGCGGGGAAAATTTCTACGGTGCGGCTTTTGCAAACGACTGCTATCTTATTGCCACAAGAAGCCGGCAGGGTGCCGATATCCGGAAAGCCTACGATAAACACTTTGCCGCGGGCTGTTCCAAATCCCTCTCCTGTATGGATGTCTGCCCGATGGAAATTCCGACATTATCCTCCATTGCGAAGCTAAACCGGGGCTGATGTCATCCGCCATCCGGCGATTTTTGACCTTTACATTTAATTCTGCAAAAAACTCTCAACAGAAAACAACGGGGAAATCTTACATGGACATCTCTTTTTTAAATCAAACGGAATATATTCTTGATGTATGGAGCAAGAGCGTATCGGACAATCCGGCCGCACTTTCCTTAACGGACGATACCCATCCAAGAGGCTTAAGCCGCCGGAAGGTGGACGAATTATCCGGCAGGGTTTATGCCTGGCTGAAAGAAAAACAAATCGGCCGGGAAGATTTTGTGTTTATCTGTCTTCCGAGAAGTGCATCTGCCCTGATTTCGATTCTGGGCGTCTGGAAGGCCGGCGCCGCATTCACCATGGTAGAGGATAATTATCCTCCGGAGCGCATTGCCTAT
Organism: uncultured Lachnospiraceae bacterium; assembly: GCA_900313265.1. Taxonomy (GTDB): domain Bacteria; phylum Bacillota; class Clostridia; order Lachnospirales; family Lachnospiraceae; genus UBA3766. Next base: position 1,693 of record OMRN01000339.1, read on the forward strand.
ATCCGAAAGGACTGTGGGTGCAAAGCCGTTATTGATAAGCTAAGCTGGCAGGAAATTTTAGAAACCGAATCCATGCCAGGTTTCGAAAGACCCGGGATCCGTGATGCCGCTTTTGCGGTTTATACCTCCGGCACCACGGGAAATCCGAAAGGTGCGCTTCACGAATACGGCAGCATAAAAATGATTCAGGCATCTTCCATGGATCCGTTAACCGGAAAGGCGCGTCTGAATCCGTCGGACCGTCTGGCACTGATTCCCCCTCTTAATTTTGTAGCGGCAATCCGTCGGTATATTTATGCGCTTTATGATTCCGCCCATATATTTGTTGTTCCTTACGGTATTATCAAAAACCCCGTTTTACTGAAACAGTATTATCTCGATAACCGCATCACGGTCACATACTCTTCCCCTTCCATGATCCGGCAGATCGGAGATCCCGGACCGACCATCCGTCAGATTCAGATCGGCGGTGAACCGGCAAACGGAATCTTTATCGAAGGGAAGGAACTCTTAAACGGATATTCCATGAGCGAATGCGGATTCCCGCTTACCGAATTTATCATTGACAGACCCTACGATACCTGTCCCGTCGGAAAACCGGATAACGATCATATCGTAATCCGTCTGCTTGATGATAACGGAAAAGAAGTTCCAAACGGTGAACAGGGCGAAATCTGTGTGGAGGCTCCTTTCTTCCGCGGTTACATCAATCTGCCGGAGAAAACCGCCGAGGCATTAAGAGGCGGACTTTATCATACCGGTGATATCGGCATGATGAATCCGGACGGAAATTTAGTGCTGATGGGCCGAAGCACGGACATGATTAAAATAAACGGCAACC
>OMRN01000188.1 GCA_900313265.1 uncultured Lachnospiraceae bacterium
AACTGATTGTTGTACTGCATATTTTTGCGCTTGAAAAGCTCTCGTTAATATCTTCATCTCCGGGATACGGAATAGCAACGCCGTAAGCGTCAATAAATTTAACTGTCCATGCGGGATAATTCGTATTTTCAAGCAATGAAATAGCCTGCGCATATCCGATAATATCCGTGCTCCAGTTATTCAAAATCGCCGTCTTCAGCATCTCTTTCCCTCAGCTCCTTTGTAAAGACTTCTTCGAACAGTTTTTCCGAATATGCTTCTTCTCCGCCGACGGTTAATGCAGGCTCAACGGATACACATTTTGCGAGGTTCAGTTTGGCAGCCGCTCGAAAAATACTATCTCTCTGTTCCGGAAGAAGAGAATAGGCATATAACATGCAACGAAACAGTTGCTCTCTGTAGCCCCGTCCGGGTCTTTCAATAAAATGACTGATGATATTTGTCCCGTTATTTTCCAATACTTTATATGTTTGTTCTGCGTCTCCTTGCCACCCAAGATGGATGTACCACCAAAGTGTTTTCAGCCAGATTCTCCTTGTATGCGAATAAAAGCGTTTTTTCTTAATCCGGATACTGTCTTTCTCTGTTTTTACACCAATGGCATATGTTAAATCGGGAATGTACTCCCTGATTACATCAATATCTGATGGCTGATTCGGATACCGGATAAATGTCAAATCAGGCATAACACAGACGGAAATATAACGCCATACATCGTCATCATTAGCTTTGATAACATCAAAACCACAATTCGGATTGAGCATTTCATAAAGCTTTATTCCGACTATAAGATCCAAATAGTAATTGATCTTATTTCCGTTTTTTTCTAAAACTTGTTTAAATGTATCAACAACGCTCATCCTTATATCTTTATAAAGAGCGCCATAGTTTTCTTCCGGCACATCAAACATTGCCCAGTGACGGATTTGATCTTTAAATTCCGTATCATTCATACTGTCGTATGCATCAATTTTATTCTTCGCATCATTGAATGACAGCTTATATCTCCCAAAATCAGCCATCATGAATCCTCCAGTAATCTTTTTCTGATATTAATCTGCAAGCTTTTTAAAAGTTTTTCAGGAGATTCCCAATGTAGTTCCTCATATATGCAATCTTCTATAAACTGATGCAAAATACTGCACACCGAATTATTCGTCAATCCTATGTTTTGCTTAGTAGCTTTTAAGTCTTCCTCGCTTAACCGTTGGAACATCATCAGGTATGTCTGAGCAAGGATATCGACCATTAAATCAAAGTTCTTTATAGAATTGCCGGATTCATTTGTTGACGGCGCAGGGCAGGCTTCATAATACGGATTCAAAAACAAACACAAACTATCCTTCGTAAACATGTCTACTGTTCTGGGATCCTCCCACTCAGAGAACTCCACCCACCACAACGGTTCGTTTTCCGATCTGAATTCTTCTATAGGGAACTCCATATATAAGCTGTTAAAATCCAACACAACATGCTCTATTTCCCCGACCGTAACACCGGCTTCGTTTATAAGATCATTTTCATCTTCAGAAACAGTTTCTGCCGCTGATTGCACAAACATGGATAAGTTTAGTTCCAAATCTCCCGATAATGTTCCCGGTGCAAAAACATAATGAAATTTACATGTCCTCCCCTGAGGACCGGATAGATCCGTTTGGGGAAGTATTATTCCAGTTTGTGTAAGCTTCTTATTTGTCCAAATAATGCATATTCCCAGTTCTGCTTCGCGACAAATAACACCATTTTTTCCCTTCAGCAAATCCGGGTACGCAATTTTAACCACTTTATCGATTATCAGCCCTTCTGATTCAACGTTCCAAATGTCAATAGGATCCGTTAATTTAAGGGTAGCAGTGCCTTTTTGCTGAAGTCCGTAATATTTATCTTGATATGCGTATGAAAAGCGGTATTTTTCAACCGATACTCCTGAAGACTCCAGCATGTCCGGCGTTAAGGTCGGATAAAACAGAATATTATCCATATATGCTCCCTTCCTTCTTATTCGACTTTAAAGCCAAACTGATACTTCTTGTCATATGAACGCAGTTTGATACGCCCGATTATTTCCGGGTTTTGAATGTGGGGAATTATATGTATTTGCGTTCGTGTATCCTTTTCAGTTTCAGATTGAATACTCACATAAAGCTCGTCCGTATCCATAACAGAAGAGTTAAGCGTACATGATCGGTTGATATCATATGGATAATCCGATACCGATGTTTTTACCCTTTCCGTATAACATTCGACAATCTCAACAGGAAACGTCGTTCCAATATCATCCGCCCATGATTCCGCGTCAATCCATCCGCCTTCGGAGGCAATCATTACAGATACATCTGCTTCCTTTTTTTGATGACTCAGTTTTAAGGTGAAGTCCAGCACGGCTTCGCTTCCCCGAATAACTTGAGACGTTATCATAAAACTGATATTTGATATCTTCGTTCCGCCACCGCCTGATCCGGATCCGCCGCCTGCACCTTTCTTCTTCCCGTATCCTATTTTAGGCAACAAATTTTTACCCAGCCGATTAGACAGCTTACTGGCAGTAGCATCCACATTAACAACCGCACTGTCTTTTATTCTTTTGTTTATTTGATTAATAGTATTTCTTTGGATTCGTTGAACGATCTGCATTTTAACAGGATCATTCCATCCCATGTGATCTGATGCCTCGCATTCTCGTAAATATTCACCCAGCTTCATACCAGCATATTCGGGTACGGCAAGGTCTTGCTTGATTCTTTTATTTGTAATAGGTACAAAAAACGCGAACAGAAAGTCCTCCGGGCTGTCAGGAGGTGTAAGATTCTTAACCCATGATCCGGTAATTGCATAATCGATAATCATTCCCGGATCCCTGGAATACATTACAATAGGTTCGTTCAATCCTCCGTCTGCTTCAAATTTGCCGATATAATCGTATGGACTTAACACATTTTGGTCGGCATTTAATTCCGTTTTTGAAATCCTTATCATTGATACATATCCGGCTGTCAAACCTTTTTCAAAATATGACATTATATTAACCGGAAGAGTCTCTATTGCAGGATAAAGCTGACTCTCATAATCATAAGAATAAGTTTTTGCAAGTGCTGTAGTATATAACTCTTGAGTGAGGCCGAAAAAAGGTAATAGGTCTTGCTTTCGGATCGGTTTGTTATCAACGGAAACCAAAAGCCACTTATTATCACACCCGGGGATATTTAACAGTTCTCTGTTGTGGATTTTCGGTGCATACCATTTTTGTATGCACAATCTCAAATAATCCGACAGGGAAGAGGTGCAAACACTCACGAAATAATCTTTTACATCTTCTTTGATCTCCGCTTCGACGGGAATAATCCCATCAAGCAACTCTTTCGTCTTGATATACGGAATAATTATAGATGTCCCGGTTTCCCCATCTTTAAAAGGCTTGATCCCAAACACATCTAATACAGGTTCTATCAACCCAAAATCTGTTAAAGGCAGTAAATCTTCTCCCTCTCGGACACCCCACCATGCCTTTCCCGCAGATCGGGGCTCGAGAGAATTCAAGATTGTAGCATCATTTCCGGCGGCATCCGTTTTGCTTTCATCTTCAACAAGTGTAATTATCATTCTGTCTTCAAAAGATGCATCTTTTTTTATTCTTGAATAGAAGATAACTATTCCTATGCCCACACGATAGTACACACTTTTTCCGAATCCCCAGTTGCCTCCTGCGGTAGATATGGTTTGCCGTTTACCTGTATCATAAATCAGTTTGAAAAAGTTTCCGTGGTCGTCCTTTTTTATTTCCGCTTTTCTGATTTTCCCTGTTAATCCGCTGGTTTTCGTGTCACGTATTTCCAAAAAATCCGCATTCGGTTCGGGATATCTGCTGTCTAAAGAATCTTCCAGGCCCGACATAAAGACGTTAAAGCTGGCAGGATGAAAACCACCTGTAAGAAAACTCACAGTATATGATCCCCCGGGTTCTTTTAACGATGCATCCGAGCTGTTCTGAATTGCTTCCCTGACAAGAAGGTCTAATTCCGGCACATTATCATTTTGCAGGGATTTTAATGTCACACTGCCATATGAAACACCATAGTCGGTTTTAAGTATCTCTCTATCTAACATA
>OMRN01000233.1 GCA_900313265.1 uncultured Lachnospiraceae bacterium
CTTGACAATGTTCGAAAAGCAATGTAATATTCTTTCTACAAATGTAAGTCTGGAACTTCTCGAATTTCTACGATTCGTAATTATTCCAAACAATTAACAGATAATACAGTATCAGGTTTTTATTCAAGGTTTTTCAGGTTTTGTTTTCAGTTTCAGTTTCCGTATTGAATCAGAAAATTTTTACGGGATGTTTATACCCATAACCGGAAACCGTGTCAAAAACGAAAGGAGGGTTTGTATGTCACGAAAACCACATATTTGGTATCCCGGCGCAACGTATCATATCATGAGCCGAGGAAACCGGAAGGCGACGATTTTTCACGATGATGAGGATTATCGGAGGTTCCTCGATATATTGAGGGAAGCGAAAGAAAAATATCCGTTCAAACTGCACAGTTACTGCCTGATGAGCAATCATGTTCATCTGGAACTCGGAACGATTGATGACGATTCAAGTCAGATTATGTCGTATATTTTGAAAACGTATTCCACGTATTATAACAGGAAATATGAGTATGTCGGGCATCTGTATCAGGGCCGTTATAAGGGAATACTGATTGAGGATGAGGCGTATTTCATGCAGACGAGCAGGTATATTCATTTAAATCCCGTAAAGGCAGGCATTGTTTCGACGCCGGAGAAGTATGAATTCAGCAGTTATCGTTTGTATGCCGAAAATAAGGAGTCCGATCTGGTTTCAAAGGAAACGACGCTTTCGCTGTGCCGGAATGATGTTTCCGAATTTCGGGCTTTTGTGGAGAACTATGCGCCCAGGGATGAGGAAAAGGCTATCCAGAAGGAACTTAGGGAAAATGATTTATGGCTGCCGTAGAGGGGAGGAATGTATAAAAGCCATGGTTACATATGATAATTTATTTTCATTTGTGATTATGATTTGTGCGATAATTTCATTGATCATAATGATAATAAAGCATAAAAAATAGCGCCCTGTCCTGGCTGATGGTAGCGCTATTTTTTTAGCAATATACATCACCGGCGGTTAGGCTTAATCTAACTTTCGGCTCTTAAGTTAAATCTATTATATCTCCGGGAAACTGAAAGTCAATCGGAGATTTTACGGAAAAACTGTCCGAAAAGTGACAGGCACTTTTGGGGTGAAAGTGACAGGCACCCAAAGAAGAAACAGGAGGATTGTGGAGACAGAGGGCGGTTCGGATGATTTTTTACCGGAGAATGGAAAAAACGTATTGATTTCAGTGTGAATTCTTATTATAGTTATAATATTATAATTTATAGTTTTAAATATCATAATTATAGTTATGACTATGCTTATGGCTATGGTTATCATGTTCAACCATTTTGTTTATAGTATACAGGGAGATAAAAGTGTCGTTTACCGAGATAAAAAGAATCGAAATCAAGAAATATCTGCTGAGAAAAATTGATGAGGATGACAGTGAACTTATCACAAAAGTTGCAGATTCTTTCGGAATTTCCGTAACAAGTGTCAGAAGATATATTGAATCCCTGCTTGTGGAAAAAAGCATTAAAACCGATACAAAGAAGAAGTGCGGATACCGGCTGGTTTTTTCGCATAAGAAGTATACATATTCTCTCGGAGATATTTCAGAGAACGAAGATATGGTTATGTTCAATGATATAATGCCGATTCTGCAGATCAATAATAATGCCGGACAAATCTGGGTTTATGCATTATCGGAAATAACCAATAATGCAATTGAACACTCCGAAGGGAAAAATGTTTTCATAGCGGTTGATACATGCTGTTTGTACAGCCGGATTACAGTTGCGGATGACGGGGTGGGAATTTTTAAAAAGGTCTTAGATACGATGAAGAAAAATGGTCAGCCGGCGACTGCCCCGGAATGTGCCGTTGTCGAATTGTACAAGGGGAAATTCACATCCAAACCGGAGAATCATTCCGGTGAAGGAATTTTTTTTACGATGAAACTTGTGGATAAATTTGCGATTATATCCGATAACATGATTCTCAGGAGCGGATATTGTGAAGACCCGTCGATTATTAAATCCCACCTGATTTCTTATGCTATGAAATTTTCGAATAAAGGAACCGTTGTTATGATGGAGTTGTCAAATGAAAGCAGCCGAAAGGCAGCAGATATTTTTAATACATACTCAGATGTTGATGAGGGATTTTTAAAGACAAAAATTCCGATTTTTGAAGCATGTCTGGATCATGAACCTGTTTCGAGGTCTCAGGCCAGACGAATTCTGGCCCGTTTGGAATCGTTCAAAGAGGTTATTCTCGATTTTGAAAAAGTGGAATATATGTCGCAGGGTTTTGCCGATGAGATGTTCCGCGTATTTCCCAATGCACATCCGGATACCAAACTGACTCCCGTAAATATGAATGCCGAAGTCCGGAATATGTATCTCTATGCGATACATACAAAAGTCGAAGCACCGAAGTTCTGAGAGCAAAAAAGTGACAGGCACTTTTGGGGGAAAAGTGACAGGCACCCGAGGTTGACAAGCCGGCGAAATCGGCGTATTATTTATTACTGTGAAAGACAATGGCGTCTTTAGTGGGTA
>OMRN01000288.1 GCA_900313265.1 uncultured Lachnospiraceae bacterium
GCATCATAATATCCACCGCCAAACAGATTTAAATGATTCAGCCAGTGATAAAGGTTATACAAATCTTTTCGATCATTATATCCTTCTGCCATGGGATTCTTTTCATAATATGCCTTATAAAAATCCCCCGGCATCGGTCGAAACATCTCTGTCATTGCCATATCCGCTTCGGCACATCCTACATATGCCGCCGGATCGATTAAAACCGCTTTCCCGGCATTATTCATCATGTAATTTCCGCCCCACATGTCTCCGTGGAGCAACGACGGCTGCGACGGTTCCGTCAGGTATAAATCCAACGAATCCAATAAGCGAAGGGCCGCTTTCAATGTTTCTTTATCCAGTATCTTTTCCGCCATCTTAATCTGTACTTCCAGGCGGCACTCCCGGAAAAAGTCAATCCAGCTCTCTTTCGGAGTATTTATCTGAACGGATGCACCGATAAAATTATCATGCCGAAAACCATACTGTCCGCCAACTACGAATCCTTCCGTATCCGCCTGATGAAGAGATGCAAACTCATACCCTAAAGTTGTGTAGGCAGAACGACCCGGTCCACCACCTTCGATGACTTCCATCATCAAAAACGAAACGGATTTACGCTCATCCGTTCCCTTGCATATCAGTTTCGGAGTAGCAATGGTTTTCGTGGCTGCAATTGCAGTAAGCCCTTCCTCCTCCGCATCGAAAAAAGCACGATTTTTGATTGTGTTGCTTTTTAAAAATACTCGCTCTTTGTTTGACAAATAAAGAATTTGTGCATTGTTAATGTCTCCGCCAAACCGGTCAATACACTTTTCCACGGTTACATGATTTCCAAAGCACTCTCTTACCGCTTCTTCAACGGAATTGTACGAATTCAGCATTCGTTTATACTCCCATTACATAATAACGATAATCGTTTTCACGGGCAACAATTCCCCTGCCCACAAGTATAAAAAAACCTCGAAAAGTCTTGAAATACGTACTTTTCGAGGTTTACAGGGGATGAGAGAATCGAACTCCCACCAAAGGTTTTGGAGACCCCTATCATACCATTTGACCAATCCCCTATCCTGTATTAAGGCCGAAGCCTTTTTGCGGGCTGTCACACAGCACCGAAAGATATTATAGCACAGCCAACCCCGTAAAGCAAGCATTTTTTACTCTCTGATAAAATCCATCGCTTCCGCCACGGAATTCACATAGATTATTTTTACGCCCTCCATGTTTTTTAAGGATTCTTTCCCCGTTGCAGGTACCACGCATGTTTTGAATCCGAGTTTTGCCGCTTCTTTGACACGGCCCTCGATTTGCGAAATACTGCGCACTTCGCCGGACAGACCAACCTCACCGAAAGCAACCAGATCCGAAGGAAGCGGTTTGTTCCGGAAAGACGAAACTACCGCAAGCACAATTCCAAGATCAATGGCAGGCTCCGTAACTTTAATTCCTCCGGCTATATTTAAATAAGCATCGCATTCCCCCAACGCCAGTCCTACGCGTTTTTCGAGTACCGCCATCAGAAGATTCAGACGGTTATAATCCGCACCCTGCGCCTGGCGTCTCGGAATACCGAAATTCGTCCTTGTAACCAGCGCCTGAATTTCAATCAAAATCGGTCTGGTTCCTTCCATGGAGCAGCTTACGACACATCCGCTCGCATCCTTCGGTCTGCCTTCGAGCATGAATTCCGAAGGATTGGCAACCTCTGCAAGCCCCTCGTTTCTCATCTCAAAAACCCCGATTTCGTTAGTCGATCCGAAACGGTTCTTCACGCCTCGCAGAACACGGTAGGAAGCATGGCGGTCTCCCTCGAAATAAAGCACCGTATCCACCATATGCTCAAGCACTCTGGGACCTGCCACAGTTCCTTCTTTGGTAACATGTCCGACAATAAAAATCGAAACATCCATTCCTTTGGCAATCCGCATCAGAATTCCCGTCGATTCGCGGACCTGGGACACGCTTCCGGGAGCGGAAGTCACTTCTTCCACAAACATGGTCTGAATGGAGTCGATAATGACGATTTTCGGCTTCTTCGCACGGATCACTTCCTCGATAACCGAAAGATTCGTTTCACACATCAGTTCCACGTTATCGGAAAAATCGCCGATCCGGAGTGCACGTATTTTAATCTGCTTTAAGCTTTCCTCTCCGGATACATACAGAATCTTTTCTCCCGCATTGCCCATCAGACGGCATGTCTGCAAAAGAAGCGTGGATTTGCCGATTCCGGGATCGCCTCCTACCAGCGTCAGACTTCCCTGCACCACTCCTCCGCCGAGCACGCGGTCGAATTCTTTGATTCCCGTGGATGTTTTGCTCTCTTCTTCCAGCGAAATCTGTGAAATCGAAGCAACCATGCTTTCGCCCTTGTTAAGTGCCTCTTTTACACTTTTTGCCGCGGCATTGGAAGATGCCGAAACCCTCTCTTCCACCATGGTGTTCCATGCCCGGCAGGCCGGACACTGTCCGACCCATTTCGGGGATTCGTATCCGCATTCATTGCAGAAAAAAACGGTTTTGGTAGTTTTCTTTGCTGTTGCCAAATGTACTATCCTCCACATTTATAATTCAAGCGGGAGAAATACTCCCGCTTGATTCTTAATTTACTGATTTAAATTTACCGGTTCTTATTTGCTGATTTTTACTTCCACAATACCTGCATCCGCAAGTTCCACACTGATGGTAATTTTACCGCTCGGGCTGCTCTTTAATTTTCCGATATCTTTTCCCGCTACTGTAATGGTATATTCCTTATCCTCTTCCATTCCTACCGTGATTTGTGCATCCTGATCACTCTCAACCTTGAAAACAACACCGTTTTCATCTTCAAGGAATTCCGTAACGCTTGTTCCCGGTACGGATTCATATAAGAACTGTCCGTTCTTCTCAAGTTTTGTCATGGTAGAGAAGGTTTTTACCTTGTACAAATCTCCTGCATGGCGGAAATCTTCAGCTTTTTCTTTCTGAGGAAGTTTGTAATTGCCGAAACTCAAAGTACCGTTTGCTTCTTCTCTGATAATTTCTTCAATTGCTGCCATAACCGTATTAACCCCTTTCATTTATTCGAAGTAAGGATCATAAGTTTTGTCGCATCCTTAACTATTAGTATACCTGTCTAACCCTTCTTTGTAAAGGTGACATTTTCGTCTTTCAGTCCTGCCGTAACATGGTCTCCCGCTACAATATTTCCCTTTAAAATCTCTTCGGCCAGTGCATCTTCGATAACATTCTGAACCGCCCTTTTAAGCGGTCTGGCACCCATCTTGGCATTGGAATATTTGTCCGTAATATAATCCTTTAAACCGTCGCTGACCGTAAGCGTAATATTGCCGTTTTCTTTGCATCTTTTCTCCAGACGGGAACAAAGAAGCGTGGTAATGCGTTTCATGTCTTCTTTTCC
>OMRN01000425.1 GCA_900313265.1 uncultured Lachnospiraceae bacterium
CGCCGACAGACCGTGCTCTCCGGTCGGCCTCCGCTCTCTCGGCCCGCCTTCTTTCGATTTCCTCGCGGTTTCCGTTGTAGCAAAGTTCTTCATTCTCCGGTATGCCCATGCCCATAATGGCACTGCCCCGTTCAAGCAAATCCTTGATATCTTCGTTCTGCTCATCCACCGTGCCAAGCACCGCCAGAATGGCATCTTTGGAATATTCTTTTATCGTCTTCATAGTGAACCCCTCATGACAGATGTGAAAAGGTGCACCCCCTTTGGTGCACCTTGATATTATAGCATATTTACGTTTTTACCGCTATAGTTTAGGCTGTTGCGGCGTACCCGCTTCTTTTTTCGTTCTTTCAGTCCTTCACCTTCAGCGCGCGGATGGCATTTAAAATGGCAATAATCATAACTCCCACGTCCGCAAAAATCGCAAGCCACATATTCGCATATCCCAGCGCTCCGAGAATCAGGCAGGCGAATTTGATAATCAGCGCAAAAGCGATATTTTCATAGACAATCCGCAGGCATTTTCTGGAAATCTTAATGGCCTTGGAAATCTTCAGCGGGTCGTCGTCCATCAGTACGACATCCGCCGCTTCTATGGCGGCATCGGAGCCCATCGCTCCCATGGCGATTCCGATATCCGCACGGGTCAGTACCGGCGCATCGTTAATGCCGTCCCCGACAAAAGCAAGCTTTCCTTTTCCTTCATTTTCAGAAAGAAGCCGCTCCACTTCCGTAACCTTGTCCGCCGGCAGCAGTTCGCTTCGGACTTCGTCTACGCCGAGTCTTCCGGCCACATCTTCGGCAACCGCTTTGGCATCGCCGGTTAACATTACCGTTTTCTTTACGCCGGATTTCTTCAGTTCCTTAATGGCTTTTCCGGCATTCTCTTTCTCCACATCGGAGATGACGATATGTCCCGCATATTGTCCGTCAAGGGCCATGTGAAGAATGGTTCCGACCGAATGACAGTTGGTATGTCTGATTTCCTCGCGGTGCATGAGTTTGTCGTTTCCGATGACCACACGCACTCCGTCCACCATGGCGATGATTCCCTCACCGCTTACCTCTTTGATATCGCTGACACGGCTCCGGTCTATTTCTTTTCCGTATGCAGCCTGGAGACTTTTACTGATCGGATGGGAAGAAGCACATTCCGCATGGGCGGCGTATTCGATTAATTTTTCATTTTCAATGATGTTATGATGAACACCGGTCACCTCAAAAACGCCCTTCGTCAGTGTTCCCGTTTTATCAAAAACGATGGTCTGCACCTTGGATAACGTTTCGAGATAATTCGAACCCTTAATGAGAATACCCGATTTTCCGGCTCCGCCGATTCCCGCAAAGAAAGAAAGCGGAATGCTGATTACCAGGGCGCACGGGCAGCTGATGACTAAGAATGTCAGTGCGCGGTAAATCCAGGTAAGCCATACCGAAGCGGGTGAATGCATAAATACAATCTGTACAAGCGGAGGTATTACAGCCAGTGCCAGCGCCGAGAAAACAACCGCCGGTGTGTAAATACGGGCAAACTTCGCAATAAATTCCTCGGATTTCGATTTGCGGCTGCTCGCGTTTTCGACCAGTTCCAGAATTTTTGACACCGTGGATTCCCCGAATTCTTTCGTGGTCTGAACCTTTAAAACGCCTGTCATATTGATGGAACCCGAAATAATTTCATCGCCCGCAAAAACATCCCTCGGAACGCTCTCGCCGGTTAATGCAACCGTATTAAGCGAGGAAGTTCCTTCGATAATCAGGCCGTCAATCGGCACTTTTTCGCCGGGCTGAATGACGATGATGCTTCCGATTTCCACTTCGTCCGGATCCACCTGCTCGAGTTTGCCGTCCTTTTCGATATTCGCATAATCCGGCCGGATATCCATCAGTTCCGAAATATTGCGCCGGCTCTTCCCGACCGCGATGCTCTGGAACAGTTCACCAATCTGATAAAAAAGCATAACCGCAATGGCTTCCGTATAGTCGCCGTCCCGGTGAATCAGCGCTACCACAATCGCTCCGATTGTCGCAAGCGCCATCAGGAAATTCTCATCCAACATCTGCCGGTTGATGATTCCCTTGCCGGCCTTCTTTAAAATGTCATAGCCGATGACAAAATACGGAATCATGTAAAGCACAAACCATACCGGCTCCCCGAGATAGAATTTTCCGTCCGCATTCCCGAAAAGTTTCCACCCGGTATCGGTTCCTTCCGGCAGCCTCGCGGTTCCGAGGAACCGGTACGCCACCCGGAA
>OMRN01000187.1 GCA_900313265.1 uncultured Lachnospiraceae bacterium
CGGATGATCCACGGAGCATCTTTGTAACGCTCTTTGAGCGCAGCCCTTTTTACTTTCTTTGCTTCCTTCCAGCGTTTTCTTCGTTCCCTGTTTTCCGCTTTTCTTACAATCTTTTTTTCTTTTTTTTGCAGTTTTTTCTGCAGCTTTTTTTGAATTTTCGCTGTTTTCCGTTCCTTCTTCATTTCCTTTTTCCCCTGATTACCATTTTGATTCCGTGCCATCTCCCGGCCGATTATCCGAAAAACAATTCCGCCGGTGACATATGCATTTCTTTTTTTTACTTGTATCATAATAGTATAGGCGTATAATAAAAGAAAAGCAACGATAGGGGCATCGTGCAAAAATCAAAAACAGGGGGACTACATTATGGACGAAAGACTGGTTGATTTACGTTCATCCAAACACAGAGAAGCCAGAATCAAAATCATGCAGGGACATTTTGCGACGCAAAACTCCCACATCAACACCTACATTGACATGTCTACGGTTAAATGCCGTCAGAACAATGCATATGTTTCCGCAAAAGCCTTGGCGGAACAATATATGCTGACCCTTTCCGTGGATACCATCGTCTGTCTGGATGAAACCGAAGTAATCGGTGCATTCTTAGCCGACGAGCTTTCCCACAGTTACAAATCCGGATTAAGCTACGGAAATAATATTTCAGTCATCACTCCCGAAGTAAATTCAATGGGACAGATGATTTTCCGTGATAACAAACAGCGTATGGTTGAGGGAATGAGATGCCTGATTCTTACCGATTCCATCACCTCCGGAAAAACCATTCTGCAGGCAATCGACTCCATACTTTACTACGGTGGAACCGTTTGCGGCATTGCGGCGATTTTCTCCGCTGTCAGCAAATGTGCCGACATTGAAGTTAAATCCATTTTCTCCGTATCCGACATTCCGAATTACGGCTATTACAAGAGAGACAACTGTCCTCTTTGTGCCGCCGGTGTGCGCATCGAAGCTTTGGTAAACGGCTTCGGATATTCCAAACTGTAATCATAATGAGTCCTGGAGGATGTATATGAAACTGAAGAAAATCAACGCAGGCTTTTCGCTGCTTACCATTGTTTTATTCTTTATTCATACATCCTACCAGGCTTTTTCATTTCTGACTCATAACCACAACGTCACGCTTACCATGGCATTTGGCTATCTGCTGCTTGCCTCCGTGTCCGTTCACGCAGTTCTCGGATGCATCATGGTTTTCGGAAAACATGATGCGAAAATCATTTCCTATCCGGCGTTAAATATTCAGACCATGCTGCAGCGTATTTCCATGGTTGTGATTTCCGTTTTTCTGATTCCGCATATTTTATCCTTCCTGCTGCTGCCGAAGGCCGCAGGGGGATTTTTTTATTACCTGCTCGAGATCATAAAAATCATATTCTATGCGGCCGTATTTACACACATCGCGGTGTCTTTCGGTAAAGCACTGATTACGCTCGGACTTTTGTCGGAACCGAAAACGAAAAAGGCCGTGGATATCGTTATGACCATCATCTGCACCGCCTGCTTTATCGCGCTTAGCATCATTATTACGGTTACACATGCCGGAATGTACGGAGGATGACGATGAAAGAGAAGAAGGTATTAATTATCGGAAGCGGTATCTCAGGTCTTTGCAGTGCGATTTCGTTAGCGGAACGCGGGGTAAAGTCCGTCCTCGTTTCTCCTTTCCCGTCCGAACGGTCCCAGTCGGTTCTGGCAGCCGGCGGAATCAATGCCGTTTTATACGATACCGAAGACAGTATCGAAAGCCATATCGAAGATACCTTAAAAGGCGGATGTAACATTGCGGGGTCAAAGGCCGTACGCGGGCTTTGCGAAGATGCCCCGGACATCATCGCCTGGCTTGAAAAACTCGGCACGGTTTTTACCAGAGAAGAAAACGGTGAAGTGGCAAGACGTGCCTTCGGAGGACAGACCCATAACCGGACCTGCTACTGCGGCGCTTCCACCGGAAAACAGATTGTAAGTGCACTCGTCATGGAAGCCAGACGCTATGAATCACTCGGAATGATTGAAAGACGCCTCTGGACCGATTTCCACAGTGCACTGATCAAAGACGGCCGGTGTTACGGCGCCATTTTATATAACGAGGCAACGCTCGAACTCGAAGCCGTTATGGCCGATGCCGTGATTATCGCAACCGGCGGTCAGAATGCCCTTTTCGGAAAAACAACCGGATCCACCCAGTGCGACGGCTATACGGCCGGACGGCTTTTTATGCAGGGCGTGGAACTGAAAAATCTCGAATTCGTCCAGTACCATCCGACCACCATACAGACCGCACAGAAAAACATGCTGATATCCGAAGCCGCACGCGGGGAAGGCGGCCGGCTTTACTATGAAGAAAACGGAAAACGCGTTTACTTCATGGAAGAAAAATACGGGAAAAAGGGTAATCTCATGCCCAGGGACATTGTTTCGAAATGCATTTACGAAACGGGAAAACCGGTTTTTCTGGATGTGACACATTTAGGCCGCAGGGAAATTCTTGCGCGCATTCCGGAAGTATACGATCTTTGTATGAAATACCGCGGAATCGACATTTCGAAAGAGAGTATTCCGGTTACTCCCTCCGTCCATTTCTTCATGGGC
>OMRN01000210.1 GCA_900313265.1 uncultured Lachnospiraceae bacterium
CTTGCAAAGTATGATAAGAAGATTCTTTTCAATGTCTCATACGACGGCGCCGGATTCCATGACTGGATGAGGGGGACAAAGGGAGCGGAAAAAGACCTCCTTGAGAAAATCAAACTGATGGTGGATTCGGGCTATGCCGTACGCGCGGCGATGACCCTAAACCGCGTCAATGTAGGAGCGGCAGCCGAGACCATGTACAAGATGGAAGAACTCGGCGTAAGGGAGTTTCGCATCATACGGACATCGGAAGTGCCGCGCTGGGTTTTAAACGCCGGAGACGCCTGTCTTACCATGGAAGAGTACTACGATTCCATGCTGGAACTTTTCCGCGAATATGCAAAAACGCAGCCGAAGCTTGCTTTGAACGTATGGCATTTTGCGAAGGTATTCCCGAATAAAGTTTATTTCATGGCACCCGTCCTTTGTGCGGCAAAGGATTACCGGCCGGATTTAGTCAGCTGCGGGAATGCAAGGGACAATATCACGGTAACTCCGGACGGGGATGTCTTTCCCTGTACGCCGAGCCCGGGTCTTTACAAGGCTCACGACATGCACTTCGGAAATGTATTTCAAACCGGACTTCAGAAAATACTGCAGGACAGTGAATACCTTTCGCTTGTATGCAAAGGCGTTCATGCCATATCCGAACACGATCCGAAATGTGCTTCCTGCCGGTATTTTAAGCAGTGCCTCGGGGGATGCCGGCTTTTTGCGCTTGGCTTAAACGGCGACATATTATCGCACGATCCCACAAAATGTCTGTTTTTCGAGAACCGTTATTATGATAAAATTAAGGAAGCCCTGCCGGGTTATTACTGCCTGACGGAAGTGGACGATTAATTAAAAAAAATGACACGAAAACCCCGTCTTAAAGCGTCTGAACAAAAGTGGAATAAATATGAAAATAAATGCAGACTACATGCGGTATTTTGAACCGCGAATAACAGAACTGGCAAACTCTTTAAAGGACAAACCGGGCGGAAACCTTCTTTCCGAAAAGGCAACGGAAGAGATTATCCTTACCGGGGAAAAGAGAATCTTAAGAGTCACCGTGAATTATTTTATGGATTTAAGCGCGAAGGTTGTAAAGGACGACAATCCGCTTGCCCAGTATGACCTTATGCTGCTTACCCGTGAGGATAAGGAAAAAGCCGCGAAAATTATCCTTGATAAGCTTGATTCGGGAGAATTCGTTCTGCCCGAAAGAATGCAAAAGACCGTCGATGTAATTCTTCGCAATTACGGGGATTTTATAAGTTACATGCTTCAATGCTTAAGCAATCACAGGGAAGCAATCTGTGAACTTTTGTTTGGCGGAAAAATCTATACACAAATCACGGGTGTTCACCTTGAGGGAGACTCCCATAATCACGGAAAAAGCACGACTGTCGTAGAGACCGATGCGGGAAAAATGGTTTTCAAACCGCACAGCTGTGCAATCGATGCAATGGCATATGAATTCATGGGCAAATACTTTGACGATGTGATTGTTATGCCGAAGGTATATGCCCACGGTGAGGAATTCGGAGTATGCGAATTCCTGGAAAAAAGAGTCGCCGAAGGGGATGAGGAAGCAAAAGCATATTATTATTCTCTCGGCGGAACAGGCGCCGTCATTAAAATGCTCGGAAGCATTGACATGCATATGGAGAACCTTTTTGCGTGCGGTACGAAACTTGCCTTAATCGATATCGAAACGCTTTTATATCCGTATCTGGATGGCATTGGCAGGGGAAGAGCCGGATATTACGCTCCGGAAGATGAAAAAGCCATATCCAATTCCCTTCTCAGGGCTGCTTTTTTAAACATGCACTATGAAGGAAAATTCATAGTGAAAGAATTCAGCATTCTTTTAAATACCGAGGAAGAAGGAAGTGCTCCGATTGTAGACGGACAAAGACGAAGCGTTCTTGATTACAGTGAAGAATTCTTCCGCGGTTTTTCGGATGTTTATGACCGGTGCCTTGCAAAAAAAGAAGAATTAAAGCACGATATCCGGGAGTCTTTTTCCAAACATATTCTGCGCGTAATCGTCTGGGCGACCCGGTCTTACTCGGATATAATAAACAGACTGAACAGCTGTTATTCCTACAGCTCCGAAGAGTACTATCAGTCACAGCTTGACAAACTTCCGGATGTTCTTTTGTCGGAAAAACAGGTCAAAAATGATGCGGTTACGAAGTCGGAGATGAAGCATTTAAGTGAAGGAGAAATTCCGTTTTTCTATACGTATGCGGACAGCAGGGATATTTATGCGGACGGAGAACTTGTTTCGGCCGGATATTATACGCTCTCGGCCGAAGAGCGGGTATTCGAAATCATTGATTCCCTGTCGGAAGAGGAAAAACAGTTCGAAATTCATTTAATGCAGCTGTCCTTATCTTATACCAGAATCCGGGATGAGAAGGAAGTGAAAAATCGCCGGATTAACGAAACGGAGCCGGTTACAAAAGAAAAAGCGATCCGGGAAGCGGAGGCGATTTTTGAGAGGATCTATAAAGACGGCCTGAAACTGAAATCCGGCGAGAGAACCTGGTTCGGTTTTGATCCGGGAGCCGAAAACTGCACCTTAATGAGCATCGGTCTATACAGCGGGACTGTGGGCATGGCGGTATTTTTTGCGGCAATGGCAAAGGCCGCTGTTACGGACAGCGTAAGAAGAAGGGCGAAGGAGTGTCTTACTTCCGCCATGAATATGCTGGAAAGATACTTAGACACCCTCCCGGTAACCGGAGGTCCGGAGGATAAGCAGAAGGTCTCCCTCGGGGAAGGCGGCGGTCTCGGCGGAATTTTAAGGGCGCTTGTCCTGGTAAACCGGTATACGAACGGCGAATATGACAGCCTTCTTGAAAAGGCAAAAAATCTTACCTGCCGTATTAATCCCGAATTCTTTGAATATACGGATAAATCCGGCGGTATTTCCGGTCTCATTGTTACCCTGTGCCGGTATGAAGAACTTTATTCCGATGAAAAAATACAAAAACTGACGGAAAAACTCGCCAACAGGCTTTTAGAACTAAGGACGCTTGATTATAACGGCACCCTTCTTTGGAAGACCATAAAAAACCATCCTGTTTCCGGGGCGGTTCACGGCATGACGGGTATTGCGGAAAGCTTCCTCATGGCGGATTTAAGGTGCGGATGTACGAAATATGAAAAAGATGCGGTCGATGCACTTGAATTCGATGATTCGTGCTTTGATCCGGAACTCGGATCTTATAAGGATATGAGAATTCCCGGAAGCCGGAAACCGGCCAGAGGGAATTGCTACGGTTCGGAGGGAATGGGCATTATCTGTACGCGATTAAAGAATAACGGCATAAAGAACTCCGTGACGGAACGGATTCTTGCGAATGCACAAATCGCGGTTCCCCTCTCCAATCTTTACCCGTTAGATCATCTTTGCTGCGGCAATATGTCTACGGTGGATTATTATCTGGAAACAGGCGATGATGCAAAGGCCGGAATTTTACTGGCACAGGTGATAAAATATGCAGAGCAGAACGGAAGGTACAGCATCGGCTTTGCAGACTTTATTCCAAACAATAATGTTACACTCTTTTTCGGACTGGCAGGCATTGGGTATGAACTGATACGATATACGAATAAAGAGGAATTTCTGACTGCATTATAACGGATAAAAAAGATCGGACGGAATGACTATGGATGAAAAAAAACCGCGTTCGGCGGAACGGTTAAATGAATATATCAGGGTCGGCTCTCCCGGAATCATTGCCCTGATTGCGGCTCTGGCGATGGTGCTTGTTGCCGTTATTTTCTGGGGCTTTACCGGAAAACTGCATGAGACGGCTGCGTTCACCGGCATTGTGGATTTAAACGAAAGCGGAGAGATTTTTGTATTTGTGAATGCGGATAATTACGATGGGAAAAGTATGATGGGAAAGTCTGCCGCAATAAAGATGTCAGACCGCAGTACGTTAACCGGAACCGTCTCATGGGTTTCCGCGACTCCGTATACGCAGGAAGAACTCTCCGGAGAGTTTAAGTATTCTTCCTGGGAGATGAGCAATTTGGCAGACGGGGTGTATTCCTACATTATCGTAATTGATACCAGTAAAGATTTAGCGGATTATCAGGGACAGCTTGTGGAAGTATCCGTTATTATGAAAGAAGTCAGTCCCATATCTTTTCTTTTGAGGTAAGGCCGCTTGCTTATGATGAAGACTGTCGATAAAAAAAGACTAAAACCGGTTAAAGTGCCTGTCATACTGCAGATGGAAACGCTGGAGTGCGGGGCGGCCTGTCTTACCATGGTTCTTGCGTATTATAAGAAATGGGTGCCGCTCGAAGA
>OMRN01000186.1 GCA_900313265.1 uncultured Lachnospiraceae bacterium
ACGGAAACCGTATCTTCTTCGGCTTCCACAACCACACGATAGGTCTTTAAACCTTCGTCCGACTGGGTATCCTTAAAAATAAACTGGTTTGTTCCTTCCTGCAGGTTTACTTTCTGCTGGCCTTTTAAGGTACGGCCGGAATATAGCTTCACCGTAGCGGGGCAGGCGACGTTACTTTCCACTTCCACCTGAATACTGAAGTTTTCGCCGACGCCCACTTCCTGGGGAACGGATACATTCGCCACATAAACTTCATTCGCAACGTTTTCTTCGAGTTTCTTGATTTCAAAATCAATTCCGGATCCGATAATCGCCGAAGCCGTCGTATTCAAACTTCCTTCGTTTTCGTTTCCGTCCGTAATCAGCACAATTCTCTTAGCACTGTCTTCGGGCATCTGCGCCATTGCCATATTGACGGCATCTTCCAAGTTGGTGGCCTGCGTATCCACATCGGTCATCAATCCCGAAAAGGTTACTTCCTTGCTGATAAACTGTTCCACACGGCTGTTTCCGCCGAACGCAATAACACCGACCAAGTCATGACGGCCCTTGGTTTTGATGGCTTCGTTAATAAAACTGTTTACTTCATCCCTTCGCTCTTTGACAGAATCCGATGCATCCACGAGAAAAATCGTCGTAACGTCTTTTCCGACAATCTTGATGGTAATGCCGGAAAGCGCCAAGACAAGCAAAGATGCCACAATCGCCCGAAGGAGAATACGGCTGATTTTCTGCGCCATGTTTCTCGAATACATGAATTTCATCGAAAAAATCAGGGCTGCGATAATGACGGGTATGAGCAGTAATACCCATGGATACTGAAATGCAATACTCATTTTTTATTTCCTCAAATACGCAATCCACTCGGCTACCATCAGCGCTAAAATAATACCGATGATGATATTCTTTAAATCCAGATCCGCGGATGCATTTTTCTTTACACTGGTGTTTGAATCTTCCGTCTGGGAAGGAACCTCTTCCACAAAGCTTTCGGATGAAGGGAAGTTTACGGCAAAATACTCTTTTTCCCCGTTGATCCGGTCTTCGCTTTGCGTTACTTCATATACTCCGAGGTCGTCCGTTTTTGTGAAAATCATCCGATAATCCGAAAGACCGATTTCTTCCCCGGACGGAGTCGTAACGATCGGGAGTATTTTATCCGCTTTGCCGTTAATCTGGATGCCGTCACCGGAATTGATTACATTCTGTGTAAGCATTCCCGTGGAAACATTCGCATTCACCAGATTATACATAAGAAGCGGGAATTCCATCTTAAGGGGCAGTTCCGAATTGTGTACGTCAAAACCGAACACCGTAATCATCTGCCCTTCTTTTTCTCCGGAAAAAGCAACATCCATTGTACCCTCTTCCGTATCGGCAACTAAGAAAGGCTCCGCCCAGGAAGGAGTGTAATAGGCGGTAACATTTGCCGCACCGAAATCCATATTTTCGATATACTGGGTAACCGGTGTCGGAAGAGCCTTTACAAGTGCACTGTCAATCATTCCCTTGGCGGAATATAAATCCTTGTTGGGAGCATCAAAAATGATAACATTTCCGTCCTGCGGAAAATGCTCCGGCATCATGCAGTCAAAAATGTAAAGATCGTATTTCTGGTTCACAAAAGAATCAAAAGATGCAATATCGTTTGATTTGGTTACGGAAATTCCTTCCATCAGTTCGAGTGCTTTCTCGATGTAGGCATTTTTCTCCGTCATTAAAAGAACATTTACAACACGGTTATCGGAAAGAATGTCATAGCAGACATTGTCTTCCATCAGACTGTCATTTCCGTTTAATTCCGCTTTTAAAACACTGCCTAAGAAATTTACCTTGTCGAAGTAAACAATCTTGCTTTCCCCGGGAGCTAAGGACACGCTTTGGGATGTAAGGATTTTTCCGTCTCCGTAAAGTGTCACTTCCTTGGCGGTTTCCTTCTCTCCGTAGTTGGTTATCTTGGCCAGAATAACCAGTTTGTCTCCGGATGTACCGTGGCTTAAATAATTGATTCCGACATTTTCCTTTTCCTTATAGACATCCACAATGTATCCGTCGACATCTTCCATGGAAACATTGCTGTCCGTAAAGCAGACCGTGGTCACGCTCGGCCACTGGGACTGCATGGTTTTTACCATCTCAACACCGGGTGCAGCGTTTCCGGCATGCATGGTCGGCTTGATTTCTTTAATTTTTTTAATCACTTCATCCCTGTCTTCCGAGGATGAAATCATTAAAACCGCCTCATCGTTACTGGTAATTAAAGAAATGCCCGTGCCGATGCGAAGATTCTTCACATAATCGGATGCTTCACTGATGGCCTTGTCCAGTCTGGTATTCTCGCCGTCATGAATGGCATTCATGCTTGCGGAATTATCGACAACAACCACCACATGGTCGCTGTTTCTGCCGCATCCGGCGAGGAAAGGACTCATCAGGGCAAAAATCAGCACACAGAAAATAATAATCTGAAGAATCATCAGCCAGTTTTTCTTCAGTTTTTCCCAGGGTGTATTTGCCTCAATATTGTGATAAGTCTCTCTCCACAAAAACAGAGACGGAACTTCTTTCTTTTCCGACTTCTGTTTGAGCAGATACATAAAGATGATGACCGGTACCAGTGCTAAAAGGGCAAGCGGCCAAAAATACAGTACTTTCATTTCTCTCCCGATCTATTCGTTAATTGTTAGTAGCAAGTTTTGACAGCGAACCGTACAAAAGCGAATCCACGCTTGCATCCGAGGTAATCGGAATATAAACCACCGAATGCTTCTTGCAGATACTTTCCGTATGAAGAATGAACTCTTCATACAATTTCTTGTAGTTTCGAATGACCGAACCGCTCATATTCATGCGGATGTCCGCTCCGGTTTCGCAGTCCACCATCTGGATATTTCCTTCATATACCGGGTCGATTTCTTCCGGAGAAAGAATATGGAAAAAAACGACTTCCTGGTGGCAGAAACGCAGATACTTAAACACTTCTTCCATGTTGTCCGCATAACCGTCCGATAAGAAGAAACTCATTCCGTGCTGCTTGAAATTTCCGTGTTTTAAGCTGGTGAGGAAATCTCCGCCTCCGTCAAAAGGGGTATTATCCAGAATTTCAATGGTCTTTCGAAAAGCCTGCATTCCGGTCATTCCTCTGTGCGAAGTCATTCCTCCGTCTTTCATAATATCAAGGAAAAGCCGGTCGCCGTTTTCAAGCACAATATAAGATAAAGCTCCGGCCAGTCTTTTGGCCGCAACCGCTTTGTTTTTCTCTCCGTAATCCATGGATTTGCTGGCATCCAGAATCACATGAAACAAACCTTCCTTCTCCTCCATAAAGAGTTTGATGAAAAGTTTGTCAAAACGACCGTAAGCATTCCAGTCGATACGACGAATATCGTCGCCGAGCATATATTCCCGGAAATCGGAGAATTCCACGGAATTACCTTTGGCCTTGGATTTTCTCGAACCGCTCATTCCTGCCGCATTGCTAAGCGCGATGGACATCCGGAGTGTACGGAGTCTCGAATAAAATTCACTGTTAAACGCCTGTTCCATTGATTTCTCCTCTTATCAGCCAACCGGAACATTCGCAATAATATTGGCAATGATTTCATCCACTTTGATACTGTCTGCCATGGCCTCGAATCCGGGAATGATACGATGGCGGAGTGCCGGGAAGGAAACCGCCTTGATATCATCAAAGGATACATTGTAACGACCTTCCAGAAGGGCTTTTGCTTTCGCCGACTGGAAGATAGCCTGTCCTGCACGGGGCGATGCACCGCACGCAACATATTTCTTTACATATTCATCCGCACCGGGTACTTCCGGGTGAGTCGCTACAACAATACGAAGCGCATAATCGGCAACCGCATCCGCCATGGGAATGTCGCGGATGGCTGTTTTTGCCGCCGTAATATCATCTCCGCTAAGAATCGGATTTAAAGTCACTTTCGCATTGGTAACGGTAATGTTCATAATGTTTTTTAATTCTTCCAGGGTCGGAAAATCAACCTGAATCTTGAATAAGAAACGGTCTAACTGCGCCTCGGGAAGAGGATAGGTTCCTTCGTTCTCAATCGGGTTCTGGGTTGCCAAAACCATGAACGGCTCTTTTAAGCGATAGGTGGTATTTCCGACGGTAACCGTGTGCTCCTGCATGGCCTCGAGCAAAGCCGACTGCGTTTTCGGGGTAGCACGGTTAATTTCGTCTGCGAGTACCAGATTGGCGAAAACAGGGCCGGGCTGGAACTGGAATACGTTCTGATCCTGCTGCTTAACAATTAAATTCGTACCGGTTACGTCCGCAGGCATTAAGTCCGGTGTAAACTGGATTCTGGAAAAATCCAGGGAACATACTGCGGCAATTGCCTTTACCAGCTGTGTTTTTCCAAGTCCGGGAACACCTTCCAGAAGAACGTTTCCTCCGGATAACATCGCCCACAGAACCTGTCTTATTACTTCTCTTTGTCCGATAATGGCTTTTCCGATTTCCGCTTCCGCCTGGCAGATTTTATCCACCATTGCCTTTAATTCGATTTCGCTTTGAATCATGACCCTCTTTTCTCCTTTAGCCTTAATATGTAGATTACTCTTTATCCGCTTAGTTCAGTCCGGAAAAATATCCCTTAATAAATTCTTTCATGGATCCCGGAATCTTACTCTGGTTCATATTGGAATACGCTTTATTGGTATAATCTCCGATTACCTGTTTATAATCTTTTCTCTCACCGGTCGTGGTCTTTGAGTAACGGGATTCAAACTTCTGGGATTCTCCGCCGGTAATCGGTTTTCCGGAAATCTTTTCTTCTTTTCCGGTACCTTCTTCGAACATCATAATGTGTTCGCCGCCTTTTGCCCCGGGAGCTTCTTCCGCATACTGGCTTCCGTTATACCAGCCGGATCCCTGGCCGCCACCCTGCTGCTGACCGCCACCCTGTTGCTGGCCGCCGCCCTGTTGCTGGCCGCCGCCTTGTTCCTGGCCGCCACCTTGCTGCTGGCCGCCAC
>OMRN01000060.1 GCA_900313265.1 uncultured Lachnospiraceae bacterium
AATATCAATTTTTGTATTACAAGGGATGTAAAGAATGAGTATTGAATTATGTAAACCAGTTAATCCGAATGCAACCAAAGAAGCGGGAGAGCTTCTTGCCTTTCTTTATTCCGTTGCAGGAAAAAAATTGATTTCCGGACAGCATACGCAGACCAATCCGATGGAAGAGACAGCGTACATCGAAGAAGTGACGGGAAAACAGCCGAAACTCAGAGGATTTGAACTTCTCGGATATTCTCCGAATGTCAATTACGAAGACGCTTCCGAAGCATGTTTAACGGAAGTGGAAGAGAATAAGGGAACGGTGGACACCGCTCTTAAATGGGCAAAGGAAAGTAACGGAATCGTCAGTTTCTGCTTTCACTGGTTTTCTCCGATCGGAGGACATGATAAGAGTTTTTACCAGAAGAATACGGATTTTGATGCCAGAGATATTTTAATTCCCGGTTCGGAAGCGGAAAAGAAATTTTACGAAGATCTGGATGTAATCGCATCGGAACTTCGTAAATTTGAGAAAGAGAATATTCCGATTCTTTGGAGACCCTTCCATGAAGCGGACGGAGACTGGTTCTGGTGGGGTGCAAGAGGCCACGAGACAGGCAAACAACTTTACATTAAGATGTTTGACTACTATGTGAATAAACTTCACTTAAATCATCTTCTCTGGGTCTGGAATTCTCCGGCAAAAGAGGGATATCCCGGGGATGAATACGTGGATGTAATATCCAGGGATGTATATGTATCTCCCGGCACCAAAACGGATTATGCGAAAGAATACGAGGAACTGATCCGGAATACGACCGGCAATAAAGTAGCCGCGCTCGGAGAAGTCGGAATTCTCCCGGATATGGAACTTTGGGAGAAGAGTAAGATTCCCTGGGCATATTATATGACATGGTCGAAGGAATTTATTTTGACCGAAGAGTATAACACGAAGCAGGATTTAAAAAAGGTTTATGATTCGCCTGCGCTGATAACGCTGTAGTTTTTGATAATGATTTTTTCTGCTGACAGCGGTTTGCATCATAATAGTTTTTGCTGCTTGGGATATGTATAATATAAACTCTTCTTGCCCGGAATATGGAAAGAGTATTATAATTATAAGATGTGGGTAAATGATTTTTGATTACGACATCATAATAATCAAAAAAGTGATGGATTGGCTTTTTTCAAAAGAGGACCTTAATAACGGAGAATAACGGAATATGAATAAAAAAACACTTACAGCCATTATGTACGGCGTTGTAATAGTACTGGTTATTGCAGTCGGTGTGGTTACCGTCAAACTGGCTACCAGGCCGGAAATTGTGGTGGCGGAAGAGGAATCTTCCTCTGCGATTATTGCGAACACCATCAGCAATTTCTACGAGGAAAGTTCGGAAGAGGTGAATATTTCCGATCTGATTACCAGGGTGAAGGTTATCGATGACAATGTAAACGTTCGTGTACAGCCGACAACGGATGCGGACCGTCTGGGAAGTGCCTATTACGGAAATACGTTTGATTATGTATCACAGTCCCATGACGGATGGACCAAGATTATTTACGACGGAAAAGAAGCCTATATTTTTTCGGATTATGTGGAGCTGATTCCGATGGTTATCAATGTGGAAGGCGATTTTACGGAGTTCCTCGGAGCGGATGCACCGAAACCGGAAGAGATGGTAGTATGGTCGGATGAAGGTGAAGGCGGAGATGCCGATACGGATACCGATACCGCAGAAGATAATAATGAGAATAACTAGTATGGTAATGTAAAACAGAAAAGACCGGGAGTCCCGGTCTTTTTTTATAGGTGCCTGTCAAAAGTGCCTGTCACTTTAAGGCTAAAAGTGACAGGCACCTTAGTTTAGTTTTCTCCGTTGGCGGCTGCGGCCTCGGCAGCGATAGCAGCTTCTAATGCAGCCTGTTCGGCAGCGGCACGTCTTTCTTCGATTTCGGCGGCCTGCTGGGCGATAATGGCCGAAGCATTCGGACTTAAGAAGAAGTCCGTGTTATGAGGACACATACGGCTTTTGGCCAGGTTGTACTCGCTCTGGATGGTATTGAGCGTTTCGGAAGGATGAAGTTCCGTTACACCTTCAATTTTGAAAGGACAGCCGGAGCAGGCCGGAAGTCCGCAGTATTCACAGATATCGCCGACATAGTGCACATCGCAGGAAGCCGTGGGAACGGTACCCTGTGCAAAATACTCGGTCTTTAAGCACTGGTCGCAAAGACCGGAAATCGGCAGTTTGCCGGACTGGGAACATACGGTAGCGGTTACGATGCCATTCGGTACAGGGAAGGACTTGTTGGGCAAATCGGCATGGATTCGCGACATAACGCCTCTCCACAAAGTCTTGGCAAGCGTTCTCGAACCGTCATTAGCCAGTTTCTCGTTATTGTCAAAACCAACCCATACGGTAGCCGCATAATAAGGAGTATATCCGGCGAACCATACGTCGTTGTAATCGGAAGTGGTTCCGGTTTTACCGGCAATGGACATGTTACCGAAGTTTACGGCGGTACCGGTACCGGAAGTAACGGTACTTACCATGGCATCGGTTAAGAGGAAAGCGGTGGTTTCTTTAATAACCTGCGTGCCTTCCTGGGCGGTTTTGTCAAGAATGACATTGCCGTCGTTGTCCAGGATTTTGGTATATAAGGTCGGTTTGATATAAACGCCCTGATTTGCAATTGCGGAATAGGCGGCATTTAATTCCATGTTGGTAACACCGTCGGTTAAACCGCCCAAAGCAAGGGACTGGTTGATATCGCCGACAACACGTCCGTCCGGAGTGGTTCGGGATTCAACGAGGGTAGTGAAACCGAATTTCAGCAGATAATCGAAAGCTAACTTCGGCGTAATCTGCGTGATGGTTTTTACGGCTACGATATTTAAGGACTGCGTAATACCCTGTCTCAAACTCTGGATACCACGGTAAGCGCCGCCGTACCAGTTCGAAACCGGACGTCCGTTGGAGTAGTTGTAAGGTTCATCCACTTTGACATCGGCAAGGGTAAGGCCAGCGGAATCAAAAGCGGGAGCGTATACCGCAACAACTTTAAAGGTGGATCCCGGCTGTCTTGTTGTGTTGGATGCACGGTTTAAGGTTCGGGATGCCAGCTTCGGTCCTCGGCCGCCGACCATTGCCACAATGTAGCCGTTGGAAGGATCTTCAACCGTTAAGGAAGTCTGGGGCTGCATGGTAATGGAAATGCTTTCCGCACGAACTTCATCGCCTTCTTCCATGACAGCGGCTTTGTAATCTTCAACCGCAGCATATGCTTCTTCTTCCGAGTTATATAAAGAATTGAAATTCGCATTGTCCGCTTTGTAATGAGTCTGGAACATTTCCGGACTGTGGTTCTGCACGGTTCCGTCTGCCTTGTCAATGGTAAGGTTGTAGGAGAGCAGATATTTTGTATTTGCCGGATAGTTGTCCTCGTTTGAGAATACTTCATCGGCGATGGACTGAATCTGGGGATCCATCGTGGTATAGATTTTTAAACCGCCGCTATAAAGCATACGATATGCCTGCTGTGAATCGTATCCGCAGATTTCCTGCAGATCTTCAACAACCTGCTCGGTAAGTTCATCGACGAAATAGGAGTTTACCGTATTGTTTGTGGTGGTCTGGTTTACGGTCTGGATGCGGGAATATACATCGTCCGCCATGGCTTCGTCATATTCCGCTTCCGTAATGTAACCCTGATTCAGCATGTATTTTAAGCAGATATCGCGTCTTTCCTTATTTTTCTCCGGATGGGAGATGGGATTGTTGGCGGTAGGATTCTGCGTAATCGCAGCGATAACCGCACATTCGGAAAGGTTTAACTGATAAACCTGCTTGCCGAAATAACGCATCGAAGCAGCCTGAACACCGAGCGTGTTCTGACCTAAGTTGATGGTATTCATATAAAGTTCGAGGATTTCTTCTTTGGAAAGTTCCTGTTCGATGGTAACGGCAAGATACTGTTCCTGAAGTTTACGGCGGACCTTGGCCATTTTATCTTTTTCGGTCGCCCATCCTTCGAATACGTTATTCTTTAAAAGCTGCTGTGTAATGGTGGAACCACCCTGGGATTTCTCACCGCCGGAGGAGATGATTGTCGTACCGGAACGGATGATACCTTTAATATCGATACCGTTGTGGGTATAAAAACGTTCATCCTCGATGGCTACAAATGCATTTGCCAGATTCTGCGGGATTTTTTCCATGGACACATAAGTACGGTTCGAATTCTCCGCAATCAGCTTGGTCATTTCATGACCTTCGGAGTCGTAAACCGTTGTTGCGTATCCTTCCGGAACAACATCCAGAGTGGAAATATCCGGAGCCTGCGAGATGATGCCTTTGAATGCACCGACAATGATGCAGCCGACGCCTAAAAAGACGGCTAAAACGGCGACAAGCAGTATCTTAAGAAGTACAACACCGCTCATCTTCTTAAACTTAATACCTCTTGAAACAAGTTCGCCCTGAATTTTGCGAACTCCTTTTCTTCCGTAGTTCATTTTTTTCTCCTGTACCCAAACATTTTATCTTGAACTGTCATTTCCATATAGATATCAATATTTTACCTCAAAATTGTGAAAATTTAAAGAAAAAAGTATTAAGAATGTATTTCTTGCGGGAAGCGGATTCAATATGATAAAATATCAAAGGTTATGAAGATTCTGATCACTCCCGGAACGGGAGAAATCGAAGTAAAGAAATCGAAGTTTATTGCGCACTTAAGAAGCGTTAAGACGGAAGAAGAGGCGCTTTCTTTTTTTGCGGAAACGAAGAAGAAATACTGGGACGCAAAGCATAACTGTACCGCATTCGTAATCGGAGAGGACGGAAGATGTGCCCGTTGCAGCGATGACGGAGAGCCGGCGCAGACCGCAGGCCGTCCGATGCTGGATGTGCTGATGCATTCCGGGGTACGCAATGTTGCATGCGTCGTAACGAGATATTTCGGCGGTGTGCTTTTAGGTACCGGAGGACTGGTAAAAGCGTACTCCGACGCGGTTTCGGAAGCGCTGAAAAACAGTGTGATCGGAGAAGAGATAGAGGGAGTGTCGATTCCGTTTACCGTCGATTACACAAACTACGGAAAAATCCAGTACCTTCTTGAAAATCTCGGATATACCATAGAAGATGCCGCATTTGAAGCGGATGTGCGTGCTTTTGTGAAAGTTCCGCTGCCGGAAGAGGAGAGTATCCGTACCAAACTTACGGAGTGCACGAACGG
>OMRN01000185.1 GCA_900313265.1 uncultured Lachnospiraceae bacterium
ATTCTTTCCGACCATCGGAATGGTGGTAAACAGTGTTAATATTTTTCTGGTTATTTATATCATGGGTCGCGGAATATTAGCGATGTAGAGCTTTTACGGGAAACCAAACAGGCAGACATGGAATGAAGAAATCGTCGGAGGTCATATCCGGCATACAGGAGAAAAACAAAAATGAACGAGCGCTATCAGCTGGCGAAAGAGAGAATTGAAGAAATCGTTACGGAAGAAAGGGCGGGAGTTTTCTCACCCTTTTTTACTTGTGTGGCCGCATGGATTACAGAGGTATTCGAGTACACATCGTTATGCAAAAAAAATCTGCCTACAAGCGTAGGCCAAACGGAAGACGGCATAAGTCTGGATGTTCTGATTGAAAAACAGAAGTCTTTATACAAAGACGTGCTTCCCGAAAATTATGAAACATCCTACTTAAATCCCGCTCATTCCTCGAAATGTTTCGGATGCGGAATGGGACGGTATCTGTCGTTTCTTTATGAAGAAGTGCGATGCATGACCGGTTTTCTTTTTGAAGGAAAAGAAGAGGAAGTGCTGATCCGGATGGAGCTCTTCTTAGAAGTGTATTCCGCATTTGTTTACAGTTTTGAAGAGGAACATAAAGCGCCGAATGATGAGAGCATACATGATATCCTCTACTGGTATGTTTCGGATTACAGTGAAATGTCCGAAATCAGTCGTACGGAAGAAGTCTATGCACCGAAGGAAGAACTGGCGCTTGATATTATAAGACAATGCGATTTAAACGATCCCGGGTATCTGTTTTTGTTCGGAGAATATATTTCGGACAGCGAACTGAAGGCATCACGTTATCTGGCCAAGCTGCCGGATGAAACCATCACCCGGATGGCGGATACTTTTACCGAAGGATTCCGGAAAGGATTTGAAGCCTACGGAAAGGACATGACCATTAAGGAAACGATTAACATAATATACCCGCTCGGCCATGAAAAGATGATACGAAAAACCGTTGAGAATTTTGAGCAGATGGGGCTTCATCCGGTAATTTACCGTGCCTGTGGGGATATTTTCCGTAAGAAAGGGCTGGATAAAATAGGATTTATGTCAACCTCTCCGAACCGTCAGAAAGAATATGATCACAGAGAGGATATGGCACTTTTCTTAGACGGTCATCTGGTTACAAGATTTCTCGAAGCGAGGAAAAAGGCGCTGGATGCGTACAAATCCGAAATCCGTCTGATGGCGGGGCCTGCCTGTTTTGATTCCTTCGGAGAAGCGGATTTTACACCGGTAAGCAAAGAGGAAGCGCCTCATTTTGATGAAGCGGGCGAAAAACTCTGGGTGGAACTTAAGAAAAAAACGGCCGAACAGGCAAAGGGTTACATTCACAGGGAAGAGAGAAGTTTTACCATTATTGCATTTCCCATTCCCGAAATCGGGGAGAATTATCCGGAAATCTTAGATGAAGTAATCCGCATCAACACGCTGGATTCAAATCTTTACCGCAATATTCAGGCATGCATAATCGATGCCCTGAATCAGGCGGATTATGTGCATATTCTCGGGAAGGATGGTAACGAGACAGAACTGACGGTTAATTTATGTAAACTTAAAAATCCGGAAAGAGAGACCATCTTCGAAAACTGCGTGGCAGATGTAAATATCCCGGTAGGAGAAGTGTTTACATCACCGGTTCTTAAAGGGACAAACGGACTTCTTCATGTGAAAAAGGTTTACATAAATGGGCTTGCATACGAAAACTTAAAAATTCGTTTTGAAGACGGAATCACGAAGGAATATTCCTGCAGCAATCTGCCGGATTCGGTTATTGCGGAGAATATTCTGTACCACCATGCATTTCTTCCGATGGGCGAGTTTGCCATCGGCACCAATACCACGGCGTTTGCCGCTGCCAGACGGCTTGCGATTGAAGACAAACTTCCGATTCTGATTGCGGAGAAAACAGGACCGCATTTTGCGGTGGGAGATACCTGCTATTCGCACGAGGAAGACATCCGGGTTTATAATCCCGACGGGAAGGAAATCGTGGCAAAGGAAAATACCTATTCCGAAAAACGTCTGGAAAATCCGCTTGAGGCATATTTTGAGTGCCATACGGATATCACCGTACCCTATGAGGAAATCGGTCATATCGAAGCGGTAAGAAAGGACGGAAGCCGCATAGAAATCCTTAAGAACGGACGCTTTGTTCTGCCCGGAACGGAAGCGTTAAACGAGCCTTTAAAGAATCTGTAAAATGTTTCTTAAATGTTACAAAAGTTTTACATTCTTTCCTTGACGAGGTATCGAGAAAATAGTACAATAACAAGGGTTAGTTTGATGGGGAATGGTTTGACCACTATATGTTGGGGTTTGTAACATTTTGGTAAAAGAATCATTCATCCTGAAAAATTCGGAAAAAAGTGTTTCGGACGTTTTGTCCGGTTTCATAATTTTGAAAGAAAAGAGGCGAGAGAAATGCCACAGGTAGGAATTGTTATGGGCAGTGATTCGGATATGCCCGTCATGGCGAAAGCCGCGGAAATGCTGGATTATTTCGGCATCTCTTATGAAATGACGATTATTTCCGCACACAGGGAACCGGATGTGTTCTTTGAATATGCCAAAACCGCAGAGGAGAAAGGCTTTAAAGTAATCATCGCGGGAGCCGGAATGGCGGCTCATCTGCCGGGTATGTGCGCTGCGATTTTTCCGATGCCCGTAATCGGAATTCCCATGCATACCACGTCTTTAGGCGGAAAGGATTCCCTTTATTCCATCGTTCAGATGCCTTCCGGAATTCCGGTTGCAACGGTAGCAATTAACGGAGGAGCCAATGCAGGTATACTTGCGGCGAAGATTCTTTCGACATCCGACAGCGAACTTCTTGCCAAAGTGAAGGCATATGCGGCTTCCTTAAAGGAAGGCGTCGAGAAGAAGGATGCCCGCTTAAAAGAAGTAGGATACAAAGCCTACATGGAAAGCAAGTAAAATCATTAAGAATTAATAAGTAAGTATTCAGAACCATAAAATTCACGTTCCGAATCGTTTGTTATTATGAAGGCGACTGAAATAACGAAGCTTTTATAAAACATTGATTATAAAAACAGGAAGTAAGAGAAAATCACGAAAGAATCCGGGGAGGAAAATTCATGGATTACAAATCCGCAGGTGTGGACATTGAGGCAGGATATCAGTCCGTAGAACTGATGAAACAGTATGTTACGAAGACAATGCGTCCGGAAGTTTTAGGCGGAATCGGAGGATTCTCCGGAGCCTTTTCCATGGAGAAAATCAAGGGAATGGAGAAGCCGACACTGGTGTCCGGAACGGACGGCGTCGGAACCAAAATCAAACTTGCATTTTTAATGGATAAGCATGATACGGTCGGAATCGACTGCGTGGCCATGTGCGTAAACGACATCGCATGCGCCGGCGGAGAACCGTTGTTTTTCTTGGATTACATTGCCTGCGGCAAGAATTATCCCGAAAAAATCGCATCCATCGTAAAAGGCGTTTCCGAAGGATGCATTCAGGCCGGATGTGCCTTAATCGGCGGTGAAACCGCAGAACATCCCGGACTTATGCCGGAAGAAGAATACGATCTTGCAGGGTTTGCGGTAGGTATTGTGGATGAGAAAGATCTGATTACCGGAAAAAACATTAAAGCCGGAGATACCTTAATCGGTATCGCATCTTCCGGAATTCACTCGAACGGTTTTTCCCTTGTTCGCAAGGTATTTAATGTGAATAAAGAGAACCTGTTCCGTTATGTGGATACACTCGGA
>OMRN01000085.1 GCA_900313265.1 uncultured Lachnospiraceae bacterium
AACGAACTTCCGAATGCACTGGAAGAAAAGCAGATTATGCCGTATCTGCAGCCGATTGTAGGACCGGACGGAAAAACAATCGGAGCCGAGGCGCTGGTTCGGTGGATTCATCCGGAACTCGGTTTTATGTCTCCGGCAAAATTCATTCCTGTTTTTGAGAAAAACGGCATGATTGCCGACGTGGACAAATATATGTGGCGTTCCGCCTGTGAGATTTTAGCCGGCTGGAAGGGAAAACATGACGACTGGTTTATTTCCATCAATATTTCGCCGAAGGATTTCTATTTCATGAATGTCGGAGCGGAAATAAAGAAAATTGTGAATGAATACGGCATTGATCCGAAACAGCTCCGGATTGAGATTACGGAAACGGTCATGATGACGGATATTGAGAAACGTATCGGAATCTTAAACGAACTTAGAAATGACGGATTCTTAGTGGAAATGGATGATTTCGGAAGCGGATATTCGTCCCTTAACATGTTAAAAGACATGCCGGTGGATATTATAAAAATCGATATGGTATTCTTAAGCCGGTCAACGGATAACAATAAGGCCAAAACCATTCTTCAGAATATGATTGTTCTTTCCGACAATCTCGGTATATCTTCGTTGACGGAAGGTGTGGAAACCGTCGATCAGTATAAGATGCTCTCGGATATGGGCTGCAAGATGTTCCAGGGATATTATTTCGCGAAAACCATGCCGATTTCGGACTTCGAAGATTTCTGCAAGGCTTCGTAAATTTATGATGACGTAAGATGCAAAGTCGCGTCGCCGAAATAAAAGACGATACTGCGCGTGTTAAAAATATTCAAATTAACAGATAAGGAGAACATACAATGTCAGACAAAACGGTTTGGAGCAAGTACACAAAGAAACAGCTTGGCGAACTGAATGTTTTTGCCGAAGAGTACAGACAGTTTATTTCGGAGTGCAAAACGGAGAGGGAATGTACGGATGAAATCGTAAACCGCCTGGAGGAGCAGGGCTTTAAGGAACTGGAACTTCTTGTAAAAAACGGTACGAAAATCAAAGCCGGAGATAAGATTTATGCGGTAAACAGAAATAAAGGAATCGTAGCATTCCGCATCGGAAAAGAGCCGATGGAAAACGGTCTGAATATCTTAGGTGCACATATCGATTCGCCCCGTCTTGACGTAAAGCAGAATCCCTTATATGAGGACGGCGGACTGGCATATCTCGATACGCATTATTACGGCGGAATCAAAAAATACCAGTGGGTTACGATTCCCCTTGCCATTCACGGGGTTGTGGTAAAGAAAGATTTATCCACCACGATTATTAATCTCGGAGAGGAAGAGGACGATCCCGTATTTTTCATTTCCGATTTACTGATTCACTTGGCAGCCGAACAGATGGAAAAGAAGGCTTCAAAGGTGATTGAAGGAGAAGCTCTGGATATTATCATCGGAAGCCGCCCGGCAGAAGCCAAAAGCACATCTTCCAAATCAAAGGAAAAGGCGGAAGAAAAAGAAGAAAGAGAAGCCGTAAAGAAATCGGTTCTCGCTCTTTTGAAGGAATATTACGATATGGAAGAGGATGACTTCCTTTCGGCGGAACTCGAAATTGTTCCGGCGGGACGTGCCAGGGACTGCGGTATTGACCGGAGCATGATTATCGGTTACGGTCATGACGACAGGGTATGCTCCTATCCTTCGTTCCGTGCACTTGTTGATGTGGCGAATCCGCAGAAGACGGCATGCTGTATTTTAGTCGACAAAGAGGAAATCGGTTCGGTCGGTGCCACGGGAATGACCTCCCTTTTCTTTGAAAATGTTGTTGCGGAAATAATCGCTCTTACGGGAAAGGATTCCGAACTTTCGCTTCGCAGATGTTTAAAGAATTCCAACATGCTTTCATCGGATGTTTCTTCGGCTTTCGATCCTTCCTATGCGGGAAGCTTTGATAAGAAAAATGTGGCATATCTCGGAAAAGGCATGGTTCTTTGCAAGTTTACGGGTGCCCGCGGAAAGTCCGGCTCCAACGATGCGGATGCGGAATACATCGGAAAACTCAGAAGCATTTTTGACAAAGATAACGTATCCATTCAGCTTGCGGAACTCGGAAAGGTTGATTTGGGCGGCGGCGGAACCATTGCCTATATTCTTGCGAAATACGGTATGAACGTAATTGACTGCGGTGTGGCGGTACTGAATATGCATGCACCTCACGAAGTAATCAGCAAAGCGGATTTATACGAGACATACAGAGGTTATTTAAGCTTCTTAAAGAACATGTAAATGGAAACAGTTATTATGGAACTTAAAAAATCGGATTTTTACTTTGATCTTCCGAAGGAACTGATTGCACAGGATCCTTTGGAAGACCGGAGTTCTTCGAGATTATTATATTTAAATAAGGACACCGGGGCTTATGAACATCACATTTTTAAAGAAGTCCCCGGTTTTTTGCACCCTGGGGACTGCCTGGTTTTAAACAATACCAAAGTCATTCCCGCCAGGCTTTTCGGGACGAAGGAAGAAACCGGTGCGGTGGTTGAATTTCTGCTTTTAAAGCGGCTTGACGGTGATGTCTGGGAGACGCTTGTAAAACCCGGAAAAAAGGCAAGAGAGGGCATGCGTTTTTCCTTCGGTGACGGCATTTTAAAGGCGGAAATCGTCGGAATCGCCGAAGAAGGTAAGCGGCTGGTACATTTTGAATACGACGGAATCTGGGAGGAAATACTGGATTCTTTGGGGGAAATGCCACTGCCTCCCTATATCACGCACAAACTTCAGGACAAAAACCGCTATCAGACCGTTTACGCGAAATTCGACGGTTCGGCGGCAGCCCCGACGGCAGGGCTTCATTTCACCAATGAACTGCTGGATGAAATTCGCGCAATGGGCGTGGATGTGGTTTTTGTAACGCTCCATGTGGGCCTCGGAACCTTCCGTCCGGTAAAAGAGGAAAATGTTTTGAATCATCATATGCACTCCGAATATTATGAGGTGACCGAAGAAGCGGCAAATGCCATAAACGCATGCAAAGAGAGTGGCGGAAGAGTCATCTGTGTCGGAACGACATCCTGCAGAACCATTGAAAGTGTGGCGGACGAAAACGGAAAAATGAGCGCAAAGTGCGGGAATACCGAGATTTTTATTTATCCGGGATACCGTTTCAAGGTGCTTGACGGACTGATCACCAATTTTCATCTGCCGGAATCCACGCTGATTATGTTAGTCAGTGCTCTTGCCGGAAGGGAGAATGTCCTTGCGGCATATGAAGAGGCAATTAAAGAACGGTACCGTTTCTTTTCCTTCGGGGATGCGATGATTATTCTGTAAATTTCGAAACGATAAGGATTTGGATATGAATTTAAAAAAAGTACTGCAAAA
>OMRN01000182.1 GCA_900313265.1 uncultured Lachnospiraceae bacterium
AGCTTCTGCGCCGCAACCATCCGCCGAAGGAAATCATCCGCGTCTGCTATGAGCCGGTAACCGGATCACACGTCGGACCCGGCGCGGTTGCACTGTTCTTTTTCGGGAAAAACGGCGTAAGATTCGCATAGATAAAGAATTTTCGGCTGTTTTTGGAAAATAGTGTGGTAGACATAATGATATAACACAAGATATAGTGTTTGGTAAATTAATAACAAAAATGCACGCCAGGGGTGTGCATTTTTTTGTGTACAAATGACAAAAAATCTGTTATTATGTTAAACGTCGTAAATCACCCCATTCAGGAAAACGGCCGTTACATGAGCGAAGAAAATACTGTCATGAACTAAAAAATGACCGTTCCTCTTCGTGAAAAAGCACGAAAAAACGTTGATTTTTTGGCATTTTTTATATTGACTGACCGGTCGGTTTTCGGTAAACTGAATTTAAAAGTGAGTGATCACTCACTAAT
Organism: uncultured Lachnospiraceae bacterium; assembly: GCA_900313265.1. Classification (GTDB taxonomy): domain Bacteria; phylum Bacillota; class Clostridia; order Lachnospirales; family Lachnospiraceae; genus UBA3766. Next base: position 473 of record OMRN01000182.1, read on the forward strand.
GAGTAACCACTCACTTTCGAGGAAAAAGGGATAGGTTGACATAATATGGCGAGAAGAAATAAACAGGAAGAGCTGATGAATACCACTTACGTTGTTGTTGCGGAGAACGGCATTGATACGTTTTCCATGAAAACCGTAACAACACGCCTCGGTGTGTCTGAAGGTCTCATCTATAAATACTTTGATACCAGAGAAGGCCTGCTCTTTAAATCCTTCGTTTCCTTCCAGAAGGAAATCGTGGAGTTTTTGAAAGAGTCCTCGAAAGAGGTTATTCCCGGCGAGAGCAAGGGAGAGAGAAGAGAAAGACTTTGGAAGAAGTATTATAACTTCCTTGTGGAAAGTAACTATAAAGCATTGTTTTATTATGAATTCCGTTGGAGCTATCGTTACGGCGAGTACCTGAAGCTGATGAACGAAGCGGATGCGGAGTATGTCAGCGAAATGGAGGTTTTCTCCGAAGCGTGGCTCGGACATCCGATTTCCACCGTGTCGGACAAAGATTCCATCAGCTGGATTGTGGAAAATACCGGAATGTTCGTACGCAAGGCGCTGCTTGGCGACATGAGCAAGGATGATGATACCATGCATCGTGTATTCCGCAGAATCTTCTACGGAATCGAGAATCTGGCGAGCTAAACAATGGCAGGATTTTTCAAAAAATATCCGGCGCTGATCATTTTCATCGGCGCGGGCATACTACTGACGGTCGTCTTCGTATTCTACGAAGTAATGTATAACAGGCAGAACCGAAAGCAACAGAAGGCGTACGAAGAACTAAACCAAAGTGCCTGGATTACGGAAATCGATACCGCGGGCAATGAAGAAAACGACGAAGAGGAACAGGCCCGGAAGGAAGAACGTGCGAAACTGAAAGCTTTTCTGGAAGAGGGCGATAATGATGCGAAGTACCGCAAGATCCTTTTCAGCCACCCGAATTTTGAAAGCTACCTGGAAATCAATCAGGACGTGGTCGGCTACATCCTCATTCCGGATACCAAAATTGATTATCCCGTTCTTTGGAACGAAACCGAAGACAATTATTATCTGAAAAGAAACATAGACGGAAGCGCCGGATACCCGGGCTGTATATATGTGCAGAACATCAACGAAAGCGATTTTTCCGATGCGGTGACGGTTCTTTACGGTCACAACATGATGGACGGAACGATGTTCGGCCAGCTTGGAAGCCTGTACAGAAAGCAGGATTTCAGAGAAGAACATCCGTATATCTTTCTATATAAGAAAGATGCGGTGTGCGTATATGAACTTGTGGCGGCAACCACTTATTCCGATGACCATCTGTTTGCACCGTATTTCGAAAAGGACGGAGAGGACAATTTCTTCTTCACCGAACTTCCGGAAAATGCGGCATCGGATACCTACGAACGCATGAAGGAGTATGGCGATAAAAACGCATACTTTAAAGAAAACGCCGAAATCGGCGATCAAGACAAGTTAATTATTTTATCCACCTGTTACGGCGATCGGAGAAGATTTGTCGTGACAGGTCGATTGTTGTTTTCTAAAGCATTTTAATGTCGATTATAATTAAAACGGCAAAGTAACGCGCCAATTGCAACCAAAGAGAGGAAAA
>OMRN01000180.1 GCA_900313265.1 uncultured Lachnospiraceae bacterium
CAATTTATGCTTTCTGCAATACAACGGCGCTGTAGCTTCCGCCGACCCCGACCGCAACGACTAAAACATTCTTATATGCGGAAGTATCTGCTGTTTTTTCTTCCACACCGTTTTCAAAGAAGAATGCCTTCTGCTCTTTCGGAAGATCTCCGGATAATGTCAGTGCCGCATGCGCAACGCTTAAGGTTGCCGCTGCCGCCCTTGCTTCTCCAACATAACTTCTTACGTTGTGAACCGGCACCTTGCCGCCGAAGAGTTCTTTATTTACCGCAATCTCTATATCGTCATATTCTTTTACACCGTTGCCGAGACCGTATACGGCATCCACATCCGCCGCGGAAATTCCCGCCATGGCAAGTGCTTTTTCGATGGCACTCTTAAGTCCCGCATCGGACCCTTCTACCGTACCGTATTTCACGCCTTCATGCGTCATGCCGTAACCGGCAACACGCGCATACTTCTTTCTTCCGTGCTTTTCGGCACTTGCTGCATTTTCAAGTGCAACGGATACGGAACCGTCGGATAACGTCATGCCCGTACCGCCGTAAAGTTTCGCTTCATCTGCCGCAACGAGACCAAGCTGGCCGTATAATTTTTCCATTACCGCGGAGTTTTCATCCGTACCGGTTGCAAGCATACCCTGCGCACGATTCTGACGAATTTCATGGAAGGCATATGCCACGCTCTGGAGTCCGGACTGGGCACCGTTCGTAACCGTTACGTTATATCCGCGAAGACCGGTCTTGATGGATAAATATCCGCCGGCCGCATTGTATACGGTATTCGGGAAGTTGAACGCGGAACCGTTCTCATTTCCTTCTTTTGCGATATGATCTTCGAATTCGTAAACGGTGGTAAGCGGGCCGTCGCCGGTTCCGATAATCATACCGTAGTCCTCTTCCTTACCCTCTTCTAGTTCGATTCCGGCCTCTTTTAATGCTTCCAGACCGGAAACTACCTGGAATAAGGAGAAGTTATCCAGTTTGCGGAAGAATGCCATCTTGATATCGAATTTATCGAAATCTTCCTTACCGACCGCAGACTTTGCGGAAGCTCCCTCAACTTTTGCATTTGCGTTTATCTGGTTTACATAATTCTCAACGCCGTTTCCGAGCGGAGAAACGATTCCGAGACCGGTAATATATACGACACCGTCATTTTCGGTCTCCTTCACTTCACCTGCATCCTTCGCAAAAATCACACTGGCGTTGCTTCCGCCGAATGCGAAGTTATTGGACATAACCGCTTTTAACTCTTTTGCTTTTGCATTATTCGGCATAAAATCGATATCGCCCGCTTTTTCCTTTAATGCTTCCAAATCTTCTTCGGAGTATCCGATGGTCGGAGGAACCATTCCTTCGGTTAATGCCTTGATGGAATAAACCGCCTCAATGGCACCTGCGGCACCGAGGCAGTGACCAACCATGGATTTTACGCTGCTGACAGCCAGGTTTCCGCCCGCATTGTCAAAAATCGTATGCAGGGATAAGAACTCCGCCTCGTCATTTTTAGCGGTTCCGGTACCGTGTGCGTTTACATAGCCGATATCGGATCTTTCAAGTCCGGACATATCGATTGCACGGTTAATGGCATACATCTGTCCGATTCCGTCGGGACGGGGCGCCGTAATATGATGTGCGTCGGAGCTGATTCCGGCAGCCAGAACATCACAGTAAATCTTTGCACCACGCGCCATGGCATGCTCGTAGGATTCCACAATCATCGCACCGGCACCTTCACCTAAGGTAATACCGTTTGAATGATTAAAAGGCGAGCAGGGATTTTCGGATAACGCATGAAGTGCGGTAAATCCCGCAAAAGGAACGGAGGCAAACGCATCCGCGCCGCCTACAATGAATGCATCCGCAACACCCGCACGAATCAGTTCGCATGCATATGCTACGGAAATGGCACCGGCCGCACAGGCATTTCCGACATTCGTAATCACACCCTTCGCGCCGAATGCCGTTGCAACATTGTTGGCAATCGGGGAAATGGTCATTTTATTGATGTCTTCCGTCTTTTCGCCGTTTGTAATATAGTTTTCGATACTTACAACACCGCCGACACAGCTTCCCATGATAACGCCGAAACGGCTTGCATCCTGAATGCTTCCTTCAATTCCGGAATCTTCAAATGCTTCCTTTGAAGCCATTAAACAAAGAACGGATACTCTGTCAACTTCATCATTTTTCGGAATTTCAAAATCGATTTCCGCACCTAAATTTGCATAACACTTATCCGCATCTACGCTCTTTACATGATCGATTCCGGTCTTTCCTTCCAGCGCATTCTTCCAGCACTCTTCCACATTCGCTCCGATGGCATTTACCATTCCGAGACCTGTCACAACGCACCGGGTGTTTAACTGTTTTTCCATTTTCATAAGCTCCTTATTTCTTAAATTAAACTACATATGTAATCCGAACCATTCTATTCAGCCTACATCCGTAGTTTAAACCACATTTTGCATCCCACTCACAATTTAAATGTGACGTCTTCGGCTGAGGGTGGCGCAATTTCAATTTGAACCGAGGGTCGTATGCCGCGGCCGGTCCTTAGGCGCTGTATTATAGCGCCTTAGTACCGCTGCACGCGGCAACCGAGGCGAGAGCCGTGCCCGAGGGGCAATTGAAATTGGCAGCCACCCGCCCCGAAAAATTTCACATTGCTCGTAACTATTCCATGTGTTCTACAACATATTTGGTCAGGCTTGTGATGTTGAAGAAATGCTCCTTGCCGACACCGGTCATGGCAACACCGAATTCGCTGTCGATGCAGGAGATGATTTCAAGGGAATCTACGGAGTCAAGTCCGATTCCGTCACCGAAAAGAGCGATTTCATAATCTAATTCTTCCTCGGGAATTCTTAAATTCTCAACAAGCATTCCTTTGATTTTTTCAGCTACCTGAAGTTCTTTTTCGTTCATTTTAAGTACCATCCTTTTCTTTAACTGTAAAATTACTGTTTCAAATTTATTTTCTTCCGGCTTCCCGGTGAAAATCTGATTTTTAACGACCGACTTCTTTTTTCGGAATCATTCCGGTTTTTTCTTAAACTTCCGCCGCTTTCGATTCCTCGGTCGCGTACTTCGGATTGCCGTATTTTTTCTTAAGACGAAGCACGGACATTTTGCATTTTTCCGCATGTTTACGAAGCACTGCGGAAGGCCTTCCCTCTTCCTTCAAATCCGGATGCTGCGGCTCTCCGATAATAATTCTCGTAAAATGAAACGGTTTCATTTTATTATCGATGCAAATCGGAACAAGCGGTACACCGGACTGTTTGGCAAGCATTAAAAATCCGGGTTTAAAATCAAGCATGTTCCCGTCCCTGCTCGTATGCCCCTCCGGGAAAAAGTAAATGCTTCGCCCGGCTTCGAGTGTCTCCACTCCTTTATAAATCCAGGAAGTATCCATCTGCTGCCGGTCAATCGGTATGTAACGGAGGTTTCTGAATAACCAGTTCAGTTTTTTCTTTTCGTACCAGTCTTTTCCGACAAAAATATAAACATTGTACCTTGTGAGCAGACTGGTCATGAACAGTCCGTCGGAATAGCCGGTGTGATTGGAATAAATCAGACAGGGTTTCTTTAATACTTCCTGCGATTTATCCTTGTTTTCCCAGATTAGCTTTGTCGGATAAATAATCCTCAAAACCGGAACCGCTATCACATATATTATTTTTACGATTACCCTTATGATGGGTTCCATGACATTATCCCCAAAGTTTTCCTCTTACTGCCATTCCTTAAAAAAATCATGATTTCTTCGCTGCTCGTATGACGAATCCGAAGCTTTCATTCCCTCTTCCTTCGTTTCTACGGAATCAGTTTTCCGTACGGTCCGACTCCCGGCTCATCCCAGTTTAAGTTAATCGCCTGGGCAAACGTGTTATGTCCGAGCATCGGTCTTTCCAGTTTTTTTATGGTTTCCGCACTTACTTTTCCGGTTCGTACAAATTCCTCTCCGGCGTCCGAAAACTTCTGCAAATATCTCTCGACTTTGTTTTCAAATGTTTTCTCGGCAAGCATTCCGCCCTGTGGAGCCGTAATGAGTGTATATCCTTCCGGTCCGCAAATCCGGTCAAACTGAAGTCTGACGGAATCATAACAATCCACGGTTTCTTCATAGCCGCACGCGGAAATCAGCACAAGCTTCTTCTCCATCAGTTCGGGATAACGCATTTCATGCAGAAAACGTCCCGTAGAATCATCTCCGTTCACCGCACGGTATTCGGAAACAAAAGAAATCATACGATCCATGAACGCTTTTAATTTCGACGGGAGTCCGAAGAAATAAAGCGGAAAACTTTCGATAATCACATCGCTGTCCAAAACAAGCTGTCTGATTTCATCCATATCATCGTGAATCACACATTTTCCTTTTGTGTTTTTCCAACAGCAAAAGCATCCGTGACAATGATCGATATTCTTGTCCTTTAATGCAATTTCGATAACCTTTGTATTTTCCTCGCCGTTTGCCGAAATCATGCCCTGCACAAAAGACCGGGTCAGTTTCAATGAAGAGGAATACTCGCCGCGAAGGCTTCCGTTTAACACTAAAATCTGCATTTTTTCACCCTTTCATCCCACTCTCCATTCTACTTTTTTCTACATTTATCACAATACACATATAATACCGAAATGCATAAAATTTAGGCACTTGAAGTTCAAGTGCCTAAATTTTATGTAAACCGTAGTCTGATATTGTATTTTATTTTGCGCAATCCGGATGAAATAAAAACCGTTTCACGGACCGGCGTTTATTTTTTCTCCGCCATATTCCGAAGAATACGTTCGGCCACACCATCCATCATCGTGATTGCCGTTTCCATGGTTTCTACCGGATCCGCTCCTCTTTTCCCCCGGACCCAGTCCACCGTGGTTTCCGCAAACATTTTGGCAAACAGATAGGCCGCACGGTCCTTGTCTTCTCTTTTGATGGTCAGGCCTTCATTGCGGTACATTTTATCAACATAGTCATCAATGTATTTTCTGGCCGGCTGGTATGCCATATCAACCATATAATCGCCGAAGGCATCTCTTCCCATGGAAGCATACATATTCTTGATAAAAGCTTCGTTCTTTCTGGCATATTCACCCATAAAACGAAGGTTTCCGATCCAGCCGTTTTCGCCCGTTCCCCATTCATCCGGGAAAAGTTTCTCCGACTTGGAATAAATCAGTTCCTCCATCAGCGAATATACATCCTGAAAATAATAGTAAAAAGTATTGCGGTTAATTCCGCAGTGTTTTGAAATCTGTGTTACCGTAATTTCCTTAATCGGAACTGTTTTGGACAGTTCGATGAAACTGTCGATAATCGCTTTCTTGGTAAACTGACTCATTTTTATCTCTCCCCAAAATAAAACAGCCGGTATCCGGACTTATCGCACAATCGAGCAGGGAATTCTCCCTGCTCGAATCAATCATTAATATGAACCGTACGGTCTCGCTATCTCCGCACCGCATGCAATGCAGATTACATCATCGTCACGAATCGGCTCTTTGCAGAAAGGACATTTTCTGCCGGAATCTGCACTTGCCATTCCGAAATCAAATTTGCCGGTACCTCCGGAGCCGAATTTCTTTCCAAATGTGGGAGAACTGCCTGAGGACTCACTTCCTCCCATGGGAATGGCCGAATAACTGCCCGATGCTACCGCTGAGGAATAACCGCCGGTCGGGCTTCCGGAACCGAATGTTCCTCCGCCGATGGTCGAAGCACCCGAAGAGCCGAATCCGCCGTTTGAATCAATGGTAAAAATACCTGCGCCGCCGACTCCCGCTTCTCCCAGTTTCGGAAGCGGAGTTCCTCCGTACGGATCCGAACCGTAGGAACTTGTATTCACCATGGTTTCATCCACGTAACCGCCGATATTTCCGACGCTTCTGCCAACTCTGGGTGCACCTGTCGAGCCACCCATATAAGCACCCGAACCAAGCTTGCTTCCACCGTATGCCTGGGAAATTGCCTCCGATTTTTCGCTTGCGCCGGCACTTGCGGACTGATACGGTGATGAATCATATCCGGTTGTCTGATAAATGCTTCCCATGCTGGAACCGTATTCAATCGGCTGAACGGCCGGTGCGGGTTCGCTGTAGGAAGGTTCTTCATATCCGCCGGCACCATATCCCGATTCGCCGTAAGATTCTTCGGTATAACCGTCTCCGCCATCGGAATATCCGTACGCAGATTCATCATAGGATGTACCGTATTCTTCCCCGGAATATCCTTCCGAATACGCCGGTTCGCTGTAAGAAGGCTCACTGTAGGCCGGTTCGCTGTATGCGGGTTCACTGTATGCGGGTTCACTGTATGCAGGCGTTGCTGCGGCAGGCTCGCTGTACGTGCTTTCCTCCGCCGCCGGCTGTTTCTTTCCGAATCCGTATCCCAAATCCTCATCTGTCTCATGACCGTAATTCAGATTCGGAGCCGTACTTCTCGGTGTAAACAGACCGCTGTGGGTCGGATGGGGATCCTCTTTTGCAAAAGGAGATCCCTTCGGTTTCTCATCACCAAGTCCCAGATCATCGGAAACACCGTAGCTGACATTCGGAGCCGTGCTTCTCGGCGTAAACAAATCGCTGTGGGTCGGATGAGTTTCCTCTTTCACGAAAGGAGATTTCCTCTCCTTTTCATCCTCTTCAAGCCCGATATCCTCGGAAAATCCATAGCCCACATTCGGAGCAGTGCTTCTCGGCGTGAACAATCCGGAATGGCTTTCTTCTTTATGCTCATCCTGATGAACTTTCTTCTCTCTTGTATCTTCGATATATGACTCGTCCGAAAAACCGTACTCCAGATTCGGCGCCGTACTTCTCGGTGTAAACAGACCGGAGAGGGAAGATTCTTTATGTTCGCCTTTTGCGGAAGACGAGCCATTCTCTTCTCCTAACCCAAGATCATCGGAGTAACCGTAATTTACGTTCGGCGCAGTACTTCTCGGCGTAAACAGACTTCCCGTACCGGATGCAGGCACGTCCGGTTTTCCTCCTCTGGACATTTTTGCACTTCCGTATGCAGGATGTGCTTCCCCGGACTGCTCCGTCGTGCTTGCCGTTGACATTTTTGCTGTCCCGTAACTTGCTGTTGATGACGACTGACTGCCCGTGGCAGACATTTTTGCACTGCCGTACGTTGCTTTCGGCGTTTCGGCCGGTTCGCGGGATTTCAGTCTGGCCGTACCGGCTTCGGCAGGACTTTCGGAGGAAGAACCGAAACTGCTCTCAGTCGGCGCTGCACCAACGGTGGATGCCGTTGTAAAAATGCTGCCAAGCGAAGGCGTGGGAGCCGGTGTTTCGGGCGCTGCAACTTCGTTTGAAGCCGGTTCGGGAACTGCCTCGGGAGCAGGTGCCGGTGCCGGAGTTCTTGAAAAAGGTGCCGGTCTTCTCGGAGTAAATGCCGGTTTTGACGGTGTTTGTGTCTGGGAAACCTCCTGTGCGGCAGGTGTTGCCTGTGCCGCAGCCGGGGTTACAGGTGCAGTCTCCTGCACAGGTGCTTTTGTTTCTTCTGCGGGTGTGGAAGTATATTTCGGTGTTTTCTTTGCAAAAGACATACCACCTTTCGGCTTTGCTTCACCCTTATCCGCACCACCTTTTCCGAAACCGCCGAATCCGGCGAATCCCGTCTTGGCAGGTTTCTGCTTTAAGTTTATGGAAGTAAGTCCTTCGTTCTGTTTCTTTGTTTTGGTTACGCGTACGAGGACAAAAATGCCGGCCGCAATAACCACAATTGCCACTGCCGCAATCGGAACAAAGAACATAAAATCAAAGAATTTGAAATAGATGCTTAATTTCGGCTCTTTGCCGTTTATTACATTCATCACGTCGACGGAAATCTCTCTGTCGCTGATTTTGTTTGCATTGGTCTCGGAAATCGCAACGGGTGATGTAATGGTAAGTGTTGCTTTGGAATCTCCGGATAAAACCGCAACCTGTTCTTCCTGGGTAAACGGATAATGAATCGAATTCATATCCAGCGATATGGTTCGGTTTCCGAAAACCGTTTTATCCGTATACGTTACCGTTGCGAACTGACCGTAAATATCATTAAGCGCATTTGAAATCTGATCTTTCTCTACGGTTTTGGTTCTTCGAACACCGATATAGTCTACTCCGTCGATGTTGGTTTTAATATATTCGCCCTGCCAGCCGTTTACTCTGCTAAAACGAAAATCCTGTTCAATCGCATCATAGAAGTTGGTCGGCATACCGTATTTTTCCGTCACGGACTCCGTATCCATGATTACATCAACCGTAATCTGGGCACTTCCGTTCCGTTTGAGATTTACGGTGGTATCTGCGCCGACGCATCCTGCAAATGCCGTAAAAAGGCTCAAAACCAAAAGTATTGCAGCAAACTTTTTCATCCGCGATTGTTTCATAATAGTCTCCCGATTCCCTCTGTTTTCAAATAATAACTTTATAATGTGCCGAGTGCACCGGCAATATCTTCTTTCATTTTAATGACGGCTGCCCTGGCCGCATCCGCATAATTTTCTTCCGAATAAATCGAGCGGTATTCCTCGCTCTGGTATGCGGCGATGATGCCTCTCGAAGAATTGACAATGGCGCCGAGGCCGTCCTTGTTAAAGAAATGCACTAAATCGGCACCTTTTCCACCCTGTGCACCGTAACCGGGTACAAGAATAAAACTCTTCGGCATAATGTCTCTTAATATTTTTCCCATCTCCGGATAAGTGGCGCCGACAACCGCACCGACATAACTGTAGGATTCGCCCATGCAGCCCTTTCCCCACTCATCCACCTTGCGGCCGACCGCCTCGTAAAGCGGACGGTTATCCGCATCCGATAAAAGTCTGTCCTGAAATTCTCCGGAACTCGGATTCGATGTTTTAACCAGTACAAAAATTCCCTTTTTCTCTTCATTGCAGATATCGATAAAGGGTTTTACGCCATCGGTTCCCAGATAAGGATTTACCGTCGCAAAGTCTTCATCAAAAGGTGCATAAGCGGTTTCCCCCACCATTACTTTCCCAAGATGGCCTACCGCATATGCTGCGGAAGTCGAACCGATATCTCCTCTTTTAATATCCCCGATTACAATCAGGCCCTTGGACTTGCAATAATCAATTGTTTTTTTATAAGCAATCAGTCCTTCGATTCCGAATTGCTCATACATTGCAATCTGCGGTTTTACGGCCGGAACCAGATCATATACGGCATCCACGATTCCCTTGTTAAACTGCCAGATTGCCTCTCCCGCACCCTGAAGAGTTTCTCCGTACACACTGAAAGCATTCTGCTTGATTGTACCCGGAATAAACTTCATTGTCGGGTCAAGTCCGACCACAATCGGAGCCTGTTTTTTCTGTATTTCTTTAATCAGTCGGTTAATCATAAAATCGTCTCCCCCTCATTTTTGCCATACAAAATTATTTTACCTTTTTTATTACGGTAGGGCAATGTTTTTTTCTTAATGTAACGGACTTTTTTTGTAATGAGTGGCCGGGGGGATGGGTGACAGGCACTTTGGGTCCCAAAGTGCCTGTCACCCATCCATGTCACCCATCCAAAAAACTCCGGGAAATCCGGTATTTTCACCGTTTTCCCGGAGGTTTTCCTCACTTTGGCATTCCGTCTTTTTATAATACGGCTACCTTGTGTTCATCCGCATATTTCTTGATATTGGAAGCATTGACATATTTCTCGAAATTCTCACCGTTTGCCACAATCAGGGTCGGAGCCTGCATTACTCCGTATTTTCTGGCAAGATCGATATTCTCTGCTGCATCCATTACGATAAACTGCTGATCTTTTAAATATTCCTTGGCCAGTTTGCAGTTCGGGCAGGTTTTGGTAACAAACAGATACTTGATTTCGCCCGGATTCTGAATATCCACCGAAACACCGTCTTGGTCATTCTTAATGGTAACTACGGTATTTACTTTCGCAACATCTTCCATCTGCGGTTCCGTTTCCGCTTTTGTATCTTTAATATTGTCCAGGTCGTATTCGGTACGGTTCTTGAATTCCTGAAGTTTTCCGTCATTCCAGTTCTGAACCGGACGATAGTAACCGGTAATACGGCTGTATACTTCGGTCTTTGCACCGCACTTCGGGCAGGTGTACTGCTCACCGGTAATATATCCGTGGTCGCGGCAGATGGAATAGGTCGGCGACATGGTATAATAGGGAAGTCTGTAATTTTCCGCAATGGAACGAACCAGTTTCTCGGCAGCCTTCCAGTCCGGAAGTTTCTCTCCCAAGAACGCATGGAATACGGTTCCGGAAGTATAAAGGGTCTGAAGATCATCCTGAATATCCAGTGCATCGTATACATCGGTGGTATAATCCACAGGAAGATGCGAGGAATTGGTATAATAAGGGGTATCTCCCGGATTTCCTGCCGTCTTGATATTCGGCCAACGCTTTCTGTCATGCTTTGCAAAACGATATGCAGTACTCTCTGCCGGTGTTGCCTCAAGGTTGTATAAATCACCGTACTGTTCCTGATAATCCGAAAGTCTGTCTCTCATGTGATTCAAAACTTTCTTGGTGAACTCCTGGGTTCTGGGGCTGGACATGTCTTCTCTTAACCAGTTTGCATTCAGTCCGGCTTCGTTCATTCCGACTAATCCGATGGTGGAGAAATGATTATCAAAGCTTCCCAGATATCTCTTGGTATAAGGATACAGACCCTCTTCGAGAAGTTTGGAAATGACGCCTCTCTTAATCTTTAAGCTTCTTGCCGAAATATCCATCATACGGTCAAGTCTCTTAAAGAATTCATCTTCATTGGAAGAAAGATAAGCGATTCTCGGCATATTGATGGTTACCACACCTACGGAACCGGTACTTTCGCCGGAACCGAAGAATCCACCGGTTTTCTTGCGAAGTTCACGAAGATCGAGTCTTAAGCGGCAGCACATGGAACGTACGTCGGAAGGCTGCATGTCGGAATTGATATAATTTGAGAAATACGGAGTACCGTATTTAGCCGTCATATCAAAAAGCAGCTTGTTGTTCTCAGTCTCGGACCAGTCAAAATCCTTGGTAATGGAATAGGTCGGAATCGGATACTGGAATCCTCTTCCGTTTGCATCGCCGTCAATCATGGTCTCAAGGAATGCCTTGTTAATCATATCCATCTCGGCCTTGCAGTCCTTATATTTGAAATCCATTTCCTTTCCGCCTACCAGTGCGGGAAGTTCCGCAAGGTCATCGGGAACGGTCCAGTCTAAAGTAATGTTGGTAAACGGAGCCTGCGTACCCCATCTGGAAGGAGTATTTACACCGTAGATAAAGGACTCGATGCTCTTCTTTACTTCATCATAGCTTAAGTTGTCTGCCTTTACAAAAGGAGCAAGATAGGTATCGAACGAGGAAAATGCCTGAGCACCTGCCCATTCGTTCTGCATGATACCGAGGAAGTTTACCATCTGGTTGCAAAGAACGGACAGATGAGCGGCCGGAGCGGATGTGATTTTTCCGGTAATTCCTCCGAGTCCTTCTTTAATCAACTGCTTTAAGGACCATCCGGCGCAGTAACCGGTTAACATGGACAAATCATGAATATGAATGTCCGCCTGACGATGTGCCTCCGCAATTTCTTCATCATAAATTTCGGACAGCCAGTAATTTGCCGTAACGGCACCGGAGTTGCTTAAGATTAGTCCTCCTACGGAATACGTAACGGTAGAATTCTCCTTTACACGCCAGTCTTCTACCTTAACGTAACTGTTTACCACATCCTTATAATCCAGGATGGTGTTTTTCATGTTACGCATTTTTTCTCTCTGCTTTCTGTAAAGAATGAAAGCTTTGGCTGCCTCGGCATATCCGGCCTGCTCGAGAATCTTCTCCACGCTGTCCTGGATATCCTCCACATGGACGTTTCCGTCTTTTACCTTACTTTGAAAATCTGCGGTAACACGCAGGGATAATAAATCAACGATATCATTATTGTACTGCACTTCGGTTGCATTGAATGCTTTCATAATCGCATCGCTGATCTTACTTAAGTTGAAATCGGTTGTTGTTCCATCACGTTTAACTACACCAAACATTTTGATTCCTCCAATACTTTTCCGCCTTCACAGGTTCTTTCATCTGACCCCGCCGAATTTGCGGCGATTGAACTCATTGTAGCACTCCCGATTTTTCATGTCAACAGAAAAACACAACATATTCGAAGAAATTTATTCTGCACACACAATATATTGTGGTTTTTGTGTCAATCTGGTTTACATAAAAACAGGGATTTTTACTCTTTTTCAAGCAAAAATCCCTAAAACTTGCACTTTTGCGCGTTCCGGCAGGTTTCCATAACGCATATACTATATGTTGTGTGTCCGACCCGGTCAATAACTATATATACTGTAATTAACCCGGTCAAGCACATATATATGGTATTAAGGAACACCCCGTCCCCAAATCCTCCGCCGGTAGAATTACCGGGTCTTCAAAAAGCGGTATTCCCGCTCTCCCTCTTCATCGCCGGGATAAGCCTCGACATATTCGGCACATTTATCCTTTGCCGTAATAAAGTCTCCCATTTTCTCATAGGCTACAATTTCATTAAACCTCAGTTCCTGTTCGAAAGCATAATCCGAAAGCCCGAGTCCGGTCTGGAATGCCGCAAGTGCCGACTGATAGTCTCCGGAAGCCGCATAACACATTCCGAGCTGGTTATAAACCGCTCTTGACTGGGCGGATGCAAGATATCCCGTATAAACGGAAATCGCATAGGTTCTGTCGTTTAAATTCTCGTAGCACTGCCCGAGAAGAAGAATCAGTTCTTCGCTTCCGTTTCCGCTTCCCTTGGCTTTCTCAAGATAATCCCTGGCATTGGAATAATCGCCTAAATAGAAATAAAGACGTCCCTTGTCGTAGTCCGGCATTTTCTTATCTTCCGAATCCACCGCATTCTGAAGATAGGCCGCTCCGATCGTTTCCTTGCCGGCTTCTCTTAAAATACAGTAAATATCGATGCATAAACCGTAATCCTTCGGGGCAAGTTCGACAGCACGGTCAAAATCCGCCGTGGCTTCGTCGGTTTTTCCGAGTGCAAGATACGCTGTTCCGCGTTCCACATAAGCATCGACATTTTTCTCTTTCAGGGCTAAAATTGCGGAAAAACGATCCACCGATTCTTCGTACCTGCCGAGTTTGTAATAACATACACCGAGATAGAAATTAATGTCATAATCCACATCCGTCGGAACGGAGCCGTCCGCATGAAGGGCTTCCTCGAAGGACTTTGCCGCTTCGTCATAGCGGTTCTGGCTCATATAGGCAATACCGCGGCCGCGGTGAATATAAACCGCATTCTCCCCGGCATGTTCCGCCTCATCAAAAGAGGCCAGGGCCGCATCAAAATCACCGGCCTGAATGCTTGC
>OMRN01000179.1 GCA_900313265.1 uncultured Lachnospiraceae bacterium
ACCGCTACGTGAGTCACGCAGCGAGAGCGTGCCCCAGCGTTGAATCATATTAAGTGGCTGCGTGCCAAAGACCCATTCGGTAAAGTATACTTTGCCGAATTTGGTGTCCCGACGCGAGCCACATTAGTGTGTGATCCAGCTCCAGTACGGTACGGTATGGGTGGATACGTCGCGGCAGGTATGCAGGAAGAACAGATAGTATCCGCAGCCTGCGACGAACAGAAGCACCGTTAAGACCGTCCGCAGCCTCTTCCCCGGAATCTTCAGCAAAATCCCCGGAATCAGAAAAATCTGATATACGTTTAAAAAATACCCGATTCTCGAAATCACCGGCATAAACGAACAACAGCAGTAAACGATGAGCGCCAGCAGGTTAAGCTGGAAATAAAACCGGTTCTTTTCATCGTCTTTAATCGCCGTTTTATAAAAAACCAGGCCGAAAATGAGCACCGCCGCGCAGCGCGCAATCTGAATGAGGCTGGTGCCGCCCACATCATAAACCGAATTCTCGTAATACGGATAAAACAGAAAAATGATTCTTCTGTAAAATCCCGGGAACAAAAGCATGCTTCCCGCCATCACTCCGAGAACGGGATAAACCCATACCTTCCAGCGAAGTTTCGCAAGCGGATAGACCACGAGGCAGAATAAAACCGCCATATGAAACGTGGATGCCAGAAGCAAAAGCAGCACGAACTTCTCATATTCCTTCGTGAAAAGGAAATATACGGAAAACATCGCCACGGCCAGTACCAGATAGTAGCGAACCGAATTAAAGCCGGATAAGTAAATTCCGAAAACCATATATAAGAAAAACGAATATCCGAAATGCTCGCTCAGCACGTAGAGTGACTTTAAGGAGAAAAATACGGTCATTGCCGCAATCAGTCCGAAAATAATGATATAGTTTTCTTTTCCGAAGAGAAAATGGCAGATCCGTACAAATGTATTAAACCCGAACTCTGTGGATACGTAGCGGTTCTGTGCAATCAGCGAAAAAATGGAAGTATACTCCCAGTAATCGTTTCCGATGGCAATACGGCAGGCGGAAACCATTACGAGAAATATAAAAATCCCGAGAAGGATTCCGGCGTTCTTAAATTTCCCCAGCGTCAGAAGCTTCTCACCTTTTTCGGAAACAATATTCTTTTTGGATTCCACCAGCATGGCAAGTGCGATTGTGCCTGCTGCCAGTATCAGGTAGATGAGCATTTCCTAAGCTTTTTCCCTTCTTTGATGCCTTCCCGGATTTTCTTCCAGGCCGTCTTTTTTCCAACTCCGGATGTATCGATGTTCTTTTTTAAGAAAACAAAACGAAACGCCCAGATCAGTGCGGTATTCGGATACAGGAACGCAAAAAGCACTCCCCTGTCGAAAAAGAATTTTTCCGTAAATCCCTTAAACCAGGTGGATTCGTTTTCCTTTTCCTCCCCAATCACATCCGTTACGGAGTAAAGAATCAGTCCGTTTCTCAAACAGTCCGTAAGAAAGAGAGAATCCTCCCCGTTCGAATATTTCGCGCCTCCGCCGAAAAGCAGGGAAAAACGCACACCGCTTTTAATCAGGGATTCTCTTTTTGCCGCAATACTGTATGCCGGATATCTTCCGACTCCGGTTTTTCCGAGTTTTTTATCTTCGGTATTCCAGTAAGTTCTGCGATTTTCGCTTACGCGGACATTGAATAAAAGTACGTCCGCGTCAGGGTGCCTTGCAAAGGCTTCTTCCACTTTTGAAACATATCCGGAATCATAAACAATATCATCATCCGAGAAAAGAACCGTCTCCTCCGTGGCATTTTCAATGCAGGTATTCCGGCTTAATCCGACACCTCTTTCCTTCATTGAAATGACTTTTACGCTCTGCCCCAGGACAATAATCTCTTCGGTTTTCTCCTCGTCACACTGGTTCACCAAAACCGCGGGGCATTCCATGTTCATTTGTCCGGTCAGTTCCGCAGGATTCTTATTCAGTGCGGAAATCAGCAGTTGTAAACCCACCGCATCTCCTCCGTAAAATCATCATTCATGCCGTCCCAGATAGCGAAGCATCCATTTTCCGGACGTGTCATAAAGGATTATTCCGAGCACGGGAACCTGATGAAGTTTTAAATATTCCAGTGCACGGTTTAAAAGCTTTCCGTTTTTCGCTCCCGACCGGATGAACAATAAAGCGCCGTCCGCTTCTTTGCATTCCCCGATGGCATCGGCATTCTGATTCAGTCCGTCCACGGCAAAAAGTTCCGCATCTTCAGGCAGAAGTGGGGAAATCAGCTCCAGCCTTTTTTCGGAAACGGCCTTCCCGCAGCCTTTTTCTTCGGATATGTCCGTAACCGCAATCCTGCTTTTTCCCGCCAGTACTTCTTTTAAATTATTTTTCCCGGCCGCTTTGTCCCAGTCGGATAAAAGTTCCCCTTCCTTCGAAATACAAAGAAGGGTATATATTCCGAAACGGGAAAGAGTCTGTTCCGGAAGATAAACGGAATCGTCATATACAAATTTCAGGAAAACAAACAAAAGTGCTAAGACAAATCCGACAATCACACCGACACAGGCCATTCGGGCAAACCGGTTTTCAAAGGTAACCGCTTTGGCTTCCTTTGCGGAATTAAATACCTGTATTTCTTTTAAGTCTACCATTTTATCCGCCATGGCAATAACGGCATTTTCATATGCCCTTGCAATGGCAACGCTTTTTTCGGGTTCTTTTGTAGTAGCCTTAATGATGACATAGCGCACATCGCTTTCGGGTTTGACGGAAATGGAGGATAACAGTTCATCCCTGGAAATTTCAAACGGAAGTTCCGCCATGACCGAATCCACACAGATATCCGATTCGGCAAGCGACTGCCAGGTATAGTCATTGATATAGACATCTTCTAACCGGACTTCATCCGCATAGGTTAAATAAAGTCCCGACTGTGCCACATAATCCTTCCCCGGCGAAAAAACGAAATTTGTTAAAAGATATCCGCATCCGAAAAGTGCGGCTCCGAGTAGCAGACCGAACACAAGGGTATGGACATTCTTCCACAGTGTGAGGAAAAATAATTTTAAGTTCAAAGGTTCGCTCATTGTTCTTCCTCCTCGGCCGCCTCTTTTAACGCCGTAATCTGGCCTGCTGCCACTCCTTCCGTGGAATCCGGCATGAATAATACTTTCAGTGTTAACAGCATCAGCCGCAAGTCCATCCAGGTTGTATAATTCTCAATGTAGAATAAATCCAGTTTCAGTTTGTCATACGGGGTAGTATTGTATTTCCCGTAAACCTGCGCATAACCGGCAAGTCCGGCTTTCACCTTTGTTCTGAACTCAAACTCCGGCATCTCTTTAATGTACTGTTCGATAATCTCCGGTCTTTCCGGTCTCGGACCGATAAAGGACATATCCCCGGCGATAATGTTAAAAAGCTGCGGAAGTTCATCAATCCGGACCTTTCTGATAAAACGGCCGAACGGAGTAATTCTGGGATCTCCTTTCGATGCCAGTCTTGCTTTACCGTCTTTTTCCGCATCCACACGCATGGACCGGAATTTAATGATTTTGAACACTTTCCCGTCCCGGGTCACGCGGTTTTGTTTATAAAAGACCGGCCCGAAATCGGAAAGTTTGATAATAATCGCCGAAATAAGCATAATCGGGGATGCGAGAATAACCAGAATCAGCGCACAGATTAAATCAATGGCACGCTTGATGAATCTCTGCTCGAAACTTAACGGATTCTCCCTGGTTAACAGAATCGGCGTATCGAAGAAATGCAGAACGTCCGCACCCTGCACGATAACATCCGAAATCTTCGGCATCATATATACGCGAATGGATTTGCTGTAACAGAATTTAAGTAAATCGTTTCTGGATTTCTGCGGAATATCCCATAAAACGACTCCTTCATAGCGTTTTTCGATTTCCTCTTCGACCGCTTCTTCCCCTTCGGAAATGTTCATGATTTTAGAGATGATAAAACGGTCTTTTCTGGAAGAGAATTTTTCCACAATGGCATCCACCGGACGCTCCCCGCAGATCATCAGAAGATTTCTCGGTGCAAAAATCGAACGATAGACAAAATTGGCAAAGAAAGACCAGGCAAGCGCCAGAAGAAGTTCCGCCGCCGTAAGTGCCAGCAGATATTTCGGCTTTGCCAGTCCCGCATTCATAAGTGAAAGCTGGGCATAGGTAATTAAGTTGGTGGCCAGAATGGAAAATGCCTGGGAAAGGAATATTTCCAGACTTCGAAGATATCCGACTTTACCGGCACCGTACGCTAAGAAGAACGCCAGTAAAATCACGGCGTAGATGGTGATAACAAGCGCATCACCTTTCTGCCAGAACTGTACCTGTACCTGTGCTTTATATTTCCAGAACCACAAAAATGCATAGCCCCCGACATCGAGCAGAAATTCCACTGCTACCATCTGAAAGACCAGTATACGTTTTATGGCATCGTTTTTGCCCATAAAAAATTCTCCCGCAGGTTCCTAAAATGATTTCCGGTGCCTCATTACAACAAGGCATAGGTCATTTTATTATACCACAGAAGAATGTTTCACGCAATTAACATAACACACTTGTCAAATCCGCCGGAAAACAGCACGGACCGCCCAGTTTACAAAGTACCAGGCACTCTTTACAATACTCAGTTTTTCGAATTTCCGGTACAGATTCCATATGCGGCGAAGTGCCTCGATTTTGTTCGAGGAAAGCGATTTGCCGGGTCTCCGGTATAAAACCAGATTTTCATCCAGTCCGTAGGCAATGATTCCGCTTCGTAAAACCTGCCACCAGAGTGCCGTATCCTCACTTTTAATCTCCGGCATCCGAAGATTTTCTTTCGGAATAAGTACGGTATCAAACATCACCGTGGAGGTAAAAATCGTGGTATTCTTCATCGCCTGTTTATGATTTAAGGTGTGCGGAACACGTACGATTTTCCCAAGCGGCTTTCCGTTTTCGTCCGCAAACTCGTATCCGGTGAATACAAACGCCGCATTATGCTTTTTTAAAAACTTCAGTTCTTTTTTCAGTTTTTCGCTCTTCCAGATATCGTCCGCATCCAGAAAGGCGATATATCTTCCCTCCGAGTAACGAAGTCCCTCGTTCCTCGCCCGTGCGGCAGAAGCTCCTTTGGTAAAATGAAAGACGCGGATTCTTTTATCCCACTTCATGATTTCTTCCAGTTTATCATTGGTTTTATCCGTGGATCCGTTCTCGACAAGAAGCAGTTCCCAGTCGGGATAAGTCTGGGAAAGCACCGACGAAACCGTCTCTTCTATGTATTTTTCCGCATTATGCACGGGTACGATAATGCTGATTTTTTCATTCATCACAGACTCTTCCTTTTGTAAACGATATATTCGTCATCCTCATAGATGACACGGAATTCCTCTTCGATAACCTCTCCCCACTCGCTCATGATATCCTCACGGGACTTTACAAGATAGGCATCTCCCACCTCTTCCGGTTCCTTTTTTGAGAAGAACAGATATCCGGGTTCATTGGAAAAAACACCGTCCGTCAGTACATAATTCTGGGCAAGTCCAACCGGAACGGCACAGATTGCTTTCGGCTCCATCGTGTACATAAGCACGGTATTATCCCATAAGGATTTTTCGGTATCCACCTCCAGGGCCTCATCCAGTTTTTCCGAGCATGCTTTCCACTCGTTTTTTACTTTGGATGCCTCATAGTGGTGCTCCGTAAAATACTGAATCTGCGGTTTCATCAAAAATACTCCCGCCAGGGAAACGAGTAAAAGAAGCCTTACAATGTACTCTCTTTTGGACATGGCAGCCAGATAAAGCGAAAAAATGATGACAATGGCGGTTCCCCGGTAAAAAGTATCCGGAACAATCGTATAAAGTGTTAAATACATCAGATAATACAGGCTGACCGAATGGGCAATCATACGTCCGAGATATAAGTCTTCCTTCCTCTCCGGATTTTTGTTTCCCCGAAGGACAAAGAAGATTCCGATTCCGATTAATAAAAGTGCCAGAATAACACTGTACGGATACAGCGGATATACCATGATATAATTTTTCAGCCCGATCACACCCGCAAGTCCTTCTTTTACCATTCCGAACAGACTTTTTAAAGCCAACGTGAAATCCCTTGCGGAGATGGCCGCAAGCAGGCTTTCCGTTTTACCGATATTGTAATTGCTTGAAATCAGATGCAGGAAATAGTAACTTCCCCCGGCCACAACCGCCGTTACGGGAAGGGATGCGAGAAAACGCACATACCATTTTTTATCTTTTAAAAGACCGCACACATAGAGCGGAACGGCAAAAGCAAAAAACGTATATACCTGAACGGCATAAATCACAAACAGCGGAATGAGCACATATTTTAAAATCGGCGTTCCCTTTTTCCGGTAAAGATTAAACATCATTCCGGCCAAAACCACCGCGATGGCATACCGGTAAATCTCCGACATGGTTGTTGTCAGATACAGAATCACCGGAACCGATAATAGTTCAAACCCCGCCAGATTTATGCACTCTTCCCGGTCCGGATCGACGAGAAGAACAAAGATGATATTGGCAAGAACGATAAAAAACAGATTGACGAAAAAAACAAAAGACTGTCCTGCCGGAAAAAACCGGGCAATGACAGCATAGGGGATTAAAATCGCCGGACTCCAGGCAGGTCCCGAACCGAGAATGGCATGATTTGCATCAAAGCCCCAGTATCCCGGCGGCGAAGAAAATTTCGAATAGGTTTCAATCAGCTTTAAATAGACAGCCTCATCATTCCAGACAATTCCGGGAAACGGGTCGGATGCGCGGAAAACCACATTGATAAATGCCATGATTCCGACAATAATAAGCGGCATCAGGATTACGACTGCAATCCAGATTCCGCCCGGTTTTCCCTTTTTATCTTTCCCAAGTCCCAGTATTTTCATCAGCGAATAATAACCAGACAATATAATAAGGCAAAAGCAATGCCAAGGAGTGCACCCACCAGTACCTGCAGAGGGGTATGTCCCATGAACTCCCTCATTTTCTCGACCGGAGTCAGTTCCTTTCCCGCCTCACGGTAATCCGAAATGATTTCGTTAAGCACCGCGGAATGAATTCCGGTTTCCCTGCGGACACCCATGGCATCATACATAACCACGACACTCATCACGGCGGCAATCGCCAGATAGGTGGAGGAAATTCCCTCATTAATCAGTATGGAAGTTGTTAAGGCACACATAGCCGCCGAATGGCAGGAAGGCATTCCTCCGCTTCCGATTAAACGCTCCGGTACAAATTTACGTGTTTCAAAAAGATGAATTATCGTCTTGATAATCTGCGCCAGCATCCAGCTTAAAATGGCACTCATTAAAACTTCGTTACGTACCATTCCCAATAAAAATTCAATCATCCCGCACTATTCTCCACGATATTTTTAAACATTACATTCAAATCGACATCCGCATTGATTCCCGGCACTTTTCCCGAACTGGAATACTGCCACATAAACGTTTCATACGGGAAATACAGATTATCCGAATAATATGCATACCAGATGGGATATGCAGACAGTTCGTCATAATTCATCATGGTGAATAGCGAGTAACCGTTTCCGTAGATGACCGGTTCATATCCCGCCTCTTTCACTTTCTCGCAGAAATGTTTTACCAGTGCCGTTCTTTCTTCACTTGAAAGACCGTTCTGCCTTGCCGTATCGGCATCGAGTTTTTCAACATCAATCGCAATGGGCCCGTTTGTATTATAGGTCCTCGCATAGTTTAACAAAACTTCGGCCTCTTCATCGATTTCCTCCGCGGTAACCGCCTGGGAGAAGAAATAAAGTCCGGTAATCATTCCGTTTGCCATGGCACCCTGAATATTCCCGTCCACATACTCGTCTTCCACCATTTTTCCGCTTCCGTAGCCGCGGTATCCGGTTCGGATCATTGTCGCCTTCACACCGGATTCGGCAACCTTCGGCCAGTCGATGGCGCCCTGATGAGCACTTACATCAATACACAAAAGCGACTGCTTTTCTCCGCCTTCGGTATAATAACGGTATCCGTTATCCTCCGTCACAAAGTTTTCCCGTACATACGGATTTAACGGATACTGGGTATTGATATCCACAAAATAAAAACGTCCGTCTCCCGGATATACAAAGCATTCCGTAAACATTTTGCGAAGAAGTGCCGCCATGGAAGGTGCATTGGATTCGGCCTCCGCGCGGATGATGCTTTTTATCTCGGCTTCCTTATCCGCACCGCCCTGTACCCATGCCTCACCGACCATGTAGTTTACTTCCTCTTCGGTATAAACTATCGGTACCGGTTCGTCCGATGCGAATTCGTCTTCCGTCGTTTCCTCACTTTTTTTATTCCAAAAAGAAAAACCCCCGTCCTCGGTTTTAAAGGTTTTCAGTGTAAGCAGAATGCACAGCATAACCATGCAGAGCGTACAGGCCGAAAGAAGAATCAAAACCGGTATCAGCGGATTCTTTTTTCTTTTCTTTTCTGGTTCTTTCATAAATAAATCTCTTTTTTAAAGTCCGGATTTGTCTTTCCCCTCTTACGACAAATCAAAAATCGACTTTGTACTCCACCTTTCCTATACGAATAATATCGTTTTGCGTAACCGCCGTCTTCTCCGAAATCTTGTTTCCGTTCACCTTTGTTCCGTTTGATGACTGTAAATCCGTTATGTAGAGAATTCCGTCCTCCATTTCGAATTTGCAGTGGGTTCCGGAAACATAACCGTCATCCGGAATACAAAGATCCATCTGGGGACGTCTTCCGACCATGTAGAGATTCTTTCCTTCCACATAAAAGGCTCTCTCGGGATTGGTAACGTCCGTAAGGACCATTTCGAAGCCTTCTTCCGAAGCTTCCGCTTTCTTCTTCCCAATCGGGAAATGAAGTTTCTTTTCCTTCACGGCTTCTTCCCCTGCCGGCTGATTGTCGCTCTCCGGTGTAAGGGAAATATTGTTGTTCCTCTTTGATACGATGGAATTCCGGATAATGGTATATACTAAAATCGCTGTATTTAACAGAATGAAAAACAACACAATCCAGGCGATAAAGCCCAGTGTTCTTGCTGCTTCTGCATTTGTCATCAAGATAAGCGTGCTCATTGATCGTCCCCCGATTACTTTTTCGTTTTCTTCGCCTTCGCCTTTTCTTCCTTCTGCTTGATTAA
>OMRN01000289.1 GCA_900313265.1 uncultured Lachnospiraceae bacterium
ATTTCGTCTTTGATTGCCACAACCTGTTTGTCATCGATGTCGAAGTGGACAAAAACAGACGGATGGGCCTTAAGCACTTTTCCGACAGCGTCTTTAATCCGCTCCGGATCCGTCCCCTCATCAAACGTGATAATCGAAGGAATATTGTAAGTGATGGCATTGGGATTCTTCATGCAGTCCACGTAAATGCCGCTCTGGGCTGCGCTGAGAGGCATGCTGTCTTCCTCTTTGTCCGGTTCTTTTACACTGCCTGCTGCCCCGTTGTTCATCCAGTTTTCCAGAATACGGTTCTCGATATCGGTAATGCTTAAATCCTTCATCGACTTCACGGGAATATCGATACCGAAATTCTTTAACAGTTTTGTGGAAAGCCGGATCATGCTAAGGCTGGTAAAGCCGAGGAATTCAAGCGCCGTATTCAGCGGCGGATTCGGCATATTGAGTGCTTCGCCGATAATACTCTTCAGTTCCGTTTCAAGCACGTTATCCACATGTGTACTGTCTTCTTCCATCGCGGTAATGACCGGTTCGGGCAGCGCTTTTTTATTTACCTTGCCGTTCTGGTTCAGCGGAATCTTATCAATCTGCATGATGGATGCCGGAATCATATACGGAGGCTTTCTGGTTCTGATATATTCGGCAATTTCCTTTGCCTCAACCTTTTCCTCCGATACGTAATAAGCGGCGATGGCCTTGCCGTCGGCACCTAAATCTTTTGCTACAACCGCAACATCCTTAATCTTGTCGATTTCACGGATAACGGCTTCCACTTCGCTAAGCTCAACACGGAATCCGTGAATTTTTACCTGACCGTCACGGCGTCCGATAAATTCAATTTCTCCGTCCAAGCGGTAACGGACAATGTCACCGCTTCTGTAAGCCTTCTTGTATTCGCCGATGTCAAACGGATTCTCTACAAAAACCTCTTCCGTTTTCTCCGGTCTGTTAAGATAACCTTCTCCAACGTGGGGACCGGCAATAATCAGTTCGCCGAGAGCGCCCGGAGGAAGGAGATGTCCGAAAGCATCCACAACATAGCACTTTAAGTCCGCAAGGGGATGTCCGATCGGGATATTGTCCTCTTTCTTCGTAACATGATAAATGGTGGAGAAGATGGTACACTCCGTCGGACCGTAGCCGTTATAGAATTCAATTCCTTTCGGCGGTTCCATGGATGCCAGTTTTTCGCCTCCGACCGAAATGGCCCGAAGTCCCGGTGTCTTCATTTCAACGGCAAACTGACGTCCGACCTGCGTTGTCATAAAGGCCACCGTCACGCCGTTCTTGATAAAGTATTCATTCATGGCCGAAAGATCCAGCCTCATTTCTTCGGGTACGATACAAACCGCAGCACCGGCGGAAAGTGCCGGATACATATCCATCATGCAGGCATCGAATCCGTAGGATGCATACTGTCCGGCCGTGTCATTTTTAGTAAGGGCAAAGAATTTCTTATACCAGTCGATGAAACATACCAGATTGCGGTGTGTCAGTTTTACGCCTTTTGGAACACCGGTACTTCCGGATGTATAAAGCAGGATGAAAAGGTCATCCGGCATACACTCGGCAGAAGGTGCTTTCTCCGGCAGATTCTCTATTTCGGCAAGCGTAAGTCTCGGTCCGGTATAATCGGTAATAAGAGCCCCGAGTTCGTCCGTGGTAATCAAAAGACCGGCGGAAGCATCCTGAATCATGAAATTCAGTCGTTCCGTGGGATAGGTTGCATCAAGCGGCTGATACGCACATCCGGCTTTCAGGGCACCCAAGGATGCAATCACCTGATAGACGCCTCTCGGAATCAGGATGGATACCACATCGCCCTTTGTAAGGCCGATGGATTCGATATAGGCCGCTATATTATCGGATAAGCGGTCCGCTTCTTTAAAGGTCCGCTTTTCGTCTTCATAGATTACCGCTGTATTGTCCGGATATTTCGCCGCCGCAGCTTTAAAGAGCGATACGACCGTCTGCGTTCTGTCATAGTCCGTTTCGGTCTTATTCCACTCCCGGATTCGTTCAATCTCATCGTATCCGGTAAGAGAAACCTCTCCCACCGTTTCCGCAACGAGCATATTCTTTAAAACATTTTCAAAGGCATTTAAGATCTCACCGATGAATTCCTCCGAATACAGATCGCTCCGGTACTCGGCACGCACATTATATAATCCGTCTTTTTTATACATCTGGATGGCCAGCTGTTCGCCCGTGGCGTTTTCCATAACCGGAATCCGCTCCACGTCTCCGCCGGCAAATCCGCCGACATTCAGGACATCACCCTGATATACGAATAACAGATTGCTTGTCATTCCGGTTTCGGCAACAAGTTCATAGAACGGATAAATATCATTGTTCATGCAGCCAAGCATCTGCTCTTTGGCATTAGCAAGATAATCCCTGATTTTCTCTTCTTTCGAAAACTTTGCATATACCGGAAGTGTTTTTACCAGCATGGCAATGGTTCTTGCCGTTCTTAAGGAATCCCGGCCGTTATAAATCGTGGTAAACAGTGCCTCGTTCATGCCGGCATAAAGTCCCATGCAGATTCCGAAGGAGGCAACGGCATAAATATTCTCTGTCACACCGTATTTTCTGCAGATTTCTTCCACTTCATAAGCACCGATTTCCAGATCCCTGGTCACGACGCCGTAGGACATTTCCTCTTCCTTGCGGTCGGGAATCGGAAGGCTGTCCACTTCGAGTCCTCCGAAGGTTTCAAGATACCAGGCTTTGGCTTCTTCGTACTTCGTTTCTTTTCCGAACTGTTCATCCTCGGCCACTTCGAATCCGCTGTAGGTCTCTTTTTCAAGCGGCGAACCAAGATACGCTTTCTCCAGGTCTTTTACAAAGATCAGCATGGAAGAACCGTCAAAAATGATATGGTGAAGGTCGACAAACAGATACTTTCCTTCTTCCGTTTCGAAAATTCGTATTCTGAAAAGCCGGTCCGTCAGAATCCGGAAGGGCTGCATAAGATTCGGAATCAGTTCCTTAAACTCTTTTTCGGATATCTTTTCAACGGTCTGGGTATAGGCATCGTCGTCTCTTCTAAACTGCACCGGATTGCCGTCATTATCGGTTTTTAAGCCGACTTTAATAAACGGATGCGCATCTACCACCTGTTCGCAGGCCGTTCTTAATTTCTCCGTATCAATCTCATTTGAAAGTCTAAGCAGGATGGGATTGTTATATAATGCCTCGCCGTCCCGGTTGATGGATTCGATAAAAATACCAAGCTGTGTACCGGAGAGCGGATATTCGTCCTTCTTTACTCGAACCCTTGTCTCCTTGCCTGCCATGCACGCCTCGGCGATTTTTCTCGGTGTCTTTGCCGAGTAAATAATCTTGCTGTCAAGATCCAGTTCGGCACATTCGGTTGCCAGTTTCATAACACGGATACTGTCGCCGCCCATGGCAAAGAAATCATCATCGATTCCTACCTGATCGACGCCGAGAGCCGCTTCGAACGCACGGCAGATCATCGACTGCGTTTCATTCTCCGGAGGAACGTATTCGGACCGTTTGCTCATAACATCCGGCTCGGGAAGGCTCTTGCGGTCGATTTTTCCGTTCATGTTGATGGGAAGTTTGTCCATGTACATAAAGAATGCAGGAATCATGTAAGGCGGAAGTTTCTCGGAAATCTTTTCGACAAGCTCACTATCTTCCATCTGCTCTCCCGTGTAATAAGCAGACAGGAAAATTTTGCCGTCCTTTCCTTCGATGGCTTTCACCACGGCATTTTCCACGCCGTCAACTGCACGGATGACGTTTTCGATTTCGCCGGGTTCCACTCTCTGGCCGTTAATCTTTACCATCCAGTCTTTCCGGTTGACGTAAACAAGATTTCCGTCCGGAAGCATTTTTAAGATATCTCCCGTGTGAAGCCAGCCGCCCCGGTAAAGCTTCTTCGTTGCCTCGGGATTCTTAAAATACCCCGGTGTAAAATTGCCTTTTATGCACAATTCGCCTTCTTCTCCGTCCGCGACAGGATTCATGTCATCATCGAGAAGTGCCCATTCAAGATTCTCATCCGGCTTGCCGACCGGAGTCTGCTCATACGGTTTGTCTACCTGAAAATGGGTAATGGTACCCAGGGTTTCACTCATGCCGTAGTTATTAATGAGACGGTAACCGTCTTTCCCGCACTGGCCGGTGAGCTTTTCGCTTCCCGTCATGACAACCTTTAAGGATTCCGTACGGTTGTGGAAATTCGTCAGAACGGACGGACTGATAAAGCCGATGGCAATCTGATGCTTTTCGTAATAATCCTCCAGTTTTCTGACATCCCTCATGGTGGTCTCGTCCATGAGATGTACACATCCGCCGTAGGTGATGATTTTATATACGACTACCGAAGCG
>OMRN01000175.1 GCA_900313265.1 uncultured Lachnospiraceae bacterium
ATGAATTCCTCGGTATTTAAATCGATGTAAAAAAGATATTCAAATCCGTGTGCCAGCGCCTGCGCAATATGTGTAAAAATGATACCCGTGCTGAGTGCCTTCTCATACTCTTCCTTCGAACCCGCACTTCCCCTGTTGATTCTCACATTGTCCGTAACATCCTGCGAAATGCCGAGAACGCAAAGTCTTCCGCTTTCGTCGGTATATTTCAGTTTGGTTGTCTTAATCTGTCTCTTACGTCCATCCGCATCCGTTACATCCTCATAGAAGACATAGGGGCCGTCCATCGAAAGAGCCATATTATCATCTTCCACGAAACGTTTTGCCATCTCGGCATCAAAAATCTCTGTGGCAGTCAGTCCCACAACCTCTTCCGGTTTCTTCTTACGGGCATACTCCGCGAAAGCCTGGTTGCAGGCAAGATATTCACCCGTCTTGGCATCCTTGGTATAATTCATGCCCGGCAGGTTATCAAGAAGTGATGTTACGGTCTGTTTCAGTTTTGCGATTTCTTCCGCCTCTTCCAGCAGATGTTTCTGCTCGTTTGCGGTCCTGTCCGCTTTAATCTTCTGCACCAGCAGGAATATGATGATGGAGAAAATGACACTCAGAATCGCAACGACAATCAGCCAGTTATCCTTAAGAAATTCCCCGAATGAAACTTTCCGGTCTCCCTGCATATAGGAAGCAAGGGTGGAATCCATATCCTCACTTTTCGTTGTGATTGCCGTTTTGTTAAGCAGGAAATACAGGTCCGTATCCCATTTCCTGACCGCAAAGGAAAACGGCATGGATTCTCCGGTCGGTACGGAAAACAGTTTGTATTTTTTTAATGTATCTTCTTCGGAAGGGATCCGGTAATTGCTGACCAGAACACATTCCGCCTTCTCATCGGCAACGGCTTTATAGCATGCCTCCAGCCCCGGATAACTTTCTCTTTGGGTAAGCGGATACTGATCCATGATGAAGGTTTCGATATTCATCATTCCTTCATTTACCGCTATGGTAACCGTACTGTCATTGGAAAGTCTCTCGCTGTCCGAAGTGCGCATGATGGCATTCATTTCGGTCTTCATGGCCGGATCCGTCAGTCGTAACTCTCTCTGATCCGCATCATAGGTACTTAAATAAACCGGAAAATAGGTGTCGATTTCGCCGGCGGAAAGTGCTTCCAGAGCTTCTTTCGTGGAAGCATACGGAATCGTAACAAACTGAATATACGGTCTGTTTAAAATATTCTCGGCATGAACCAGATAATCCTTCAGTGCACCGGTCAGTTCACCCGTTTCATCATCCATATCGCAAAACGGCAGATAATTATCGCGGTAACCGATCCGGATTTCACCGTGCTCTTTTATCCAGTCTTCAATTTCCGGAGTCAGCGTCGTATTTGTCCGGACATCATAGGTTCGCTGTTCCGTAATCTTTTTGTTAAAATACGGATCTTCATCATGAATCTCCGCCAGTGCCATATTCAGTTCGTCTAAAAGATCCTTCCGTTTCTTGTTTACCGCATAATAATAATCCGATCCGCCGATTCTTGCGGAAGGAATTAACATCTGCTCCAATTCGTACATGTAGATGGTTGCGTATCCGTCAAGTTCACCGCGAACTACCATTTCCATGGATTCGTCTTCTTCCGCGGTAAGCGGAACAATCTCCAGTTTTACATTATTTTTCTCAACCCATTCCTGAAGAAATGTCTCCTGAATACTGTCTTTGTTTACACCGATACGTTTTCCGTTTAAGGTAGCGGGTTTATCGGCTTCAATATCGCGGTTATCCGAATCGATATAGATATAATAGGATTCCGTTCCCATGGGAAGATCGGAAAAATACATAAACTCTTCTCTTTCCGGTTTATAGGAAACATCACTTAAAAGGTCGATTTCTCCGTTTTTAAGCATCTGGAGAAGATTCGGCCAGCTGTCTTCCACATACTCATACGTCCAGCCGGTATAGGCGGATATTTTCTGCTGGTATTCGTAGTCGATGCCGCAGCGTCTTCCGTATGTGTCGAAGTAGCAAAACGACGAGTCAAACCATCCGACACGCACAACTTTATGCTCCGGTTCCTCTGCCGATGCGCTGATCGGTATAATCAAATCCGCTGCAATTATCATAAGCAGAAAAATGATGATAATCCGTTTGATGAACTTACCTGCTTTCATTTATCGGTACCTCCTCGTTCCATAACAAGTCCGGCCATTGTCTCATATAGTTTCTCCGGTTCAACGGGTTTGGAAAGATGTGCATTCATTCCGGCATTTAAAGACCTCTCCACATCCTCATCGAATACATTGGCGGTCATTGCGATAATCGGAATCTCCTTCGCGTCCGGATGATTAAGAGCACGGATCCTTCGCGTGGCTTCCAGTCCGTCCATCACCGGCATTCTTACATCCATTAACACAGCAGCGTAATATCCGGGAGCGCTTTCGTAAAACATGCGAACAGCCTCCGCTCCGTTTACCGCTCTCTCCGATTCGATTTCTTCCAGTTCCAGTAAATCGGAAAGAATCTCCGCATTCTGATCCACATCTTCCGCCATTAAAATAATCTTTCCGGAAAGAATTCTCTCTGATTTTTCATCCAAAGCGGCACCGTTTTCCTTCGAAAGGCCGGTTTCCTGTTCCTCCGGATTTTTTCTGTCGGATTCCGTAAGCGGAATCGTTACGGCGAAGACAGACCCGACTCCTTTTTCGCTTTCAACCGTAATCTCTCCGCCCATCATATCCACGAGATTTTTCGTAATGGCCAGGCCCAGTCCGCTTCCGCCGTAACTGTTGGTACTGCTTTCATCCTCCATGGAAAACGTTTCAAAAATCTTCGGAAGATACTCTTTGTCCATTCCGATTCCCGTATCCCGCATCGAAAAACGCACCCGGCTGATTCCGTCCTCCTGCGAAAGCACCTCTGCGTTCAGTTCTACCTCCCCGGGTGCCTCGGTAAATTTAACGGAATTTCCGAGAATATTAATTAAAACCTGTTTCAGTTTTAAATCATCCCCGATGTAATAATCTTTTACACTTCCGGAGACATTGCAGATATAGGTAAGACCTTTTTCCTCGCACTGTCCGTTAATGATAATATTAATCTGTTCCAGAAAATCCCGGAAAGAGAATTCTTCGTTTTTGACAACCACTTTCCCCGACTCAATGCGGCTCATATCCAGAATATCGTTAATAAGGCCTAACAGATGATTGGCACTGGCACCGATTTTTTCAAGCTGGACTCTGGTTTTCGGTGTCAGGTCGGGATCACGAAGCGCAATACTCTGCAAACCGATAATGGCATTCATCGGGGTCCGGATTTCATGACTCATATTGGAAAGAAAACTGGATTTGGCACGGCTGGTTTCTTCCGCTCTGGCTTTCTCCACCTCGATTAATTTTTCCCTTTTTTGCATGATTCCGTATATATTCAAAAGAATCACCAGCGAGGCCACAATAAGGATGGTCTGAATCATGCTTGCGACATGCATCGCATCGTGAACCTTTTCCGTCTCGCCCTGAAGAAATTCGGCATCTTCCAGTGTCGGCAAATCAAGCATCCGTGCTTCGTTATGCCTTTGAACATTATTCTGGTATTTTTCGAGTGCACCTTCCACCGTCTGATGCATCCAGACACTGGATGTAAAAATGATAAGCCCTAAAAGCACAACCCACGCCACAATGGATTTTCCCATGCGGCGTTCATGATCGACATTGATAAATGCCCGGAAATACAGAAGACCGCAAATACTCCATACAGAAAGAATCAGGTAGGATTCCGTTGAAAGCGTGCTGACGGAAATAATATTCGGAATCAGAAATTCAACGGCAAAAAGAACCGAAACAACCAGTCCGATCATTCCGAAAATCATGTACTTTCCGCTCTTCTCTTCTCTGGCACATTTCCATGCGGATGCGGAAGTCAGGGCATACGCGATGGTTGCGCCGACCGTGGTAACATCCACAATCCAGCTGATGGCCGTACGTCCGAGGAACGGAAAAACAGACGAAAGGATAAGAATGGCAAGTATGGCATTTCCCGGAACGAAATTCTTTTTCTTTCCGATCCACTTCGGGAACAGACCGTCCGATGAAAGCGTATCCATTAAACGGCTCAGTGCAATATAATTACCGATCAGCCCCGTAAAAATCGCTCCGAGTGCAGCGGTACCCAGAATCACGCTTCCCACGTTTCCCAGAACGGAATAGGCCGCATGAAAAGTCGGCTGGGATGCGATGCCGGAATACTCTCCGAGATTCAAAATATAATCCACCCATGAATTGCAGCCCTGCGGCAGAACCTTTACCGCCATTAACGCCAAAAGCAGATACGCTGCGGTAGCCGTAATAACTGCCACAAACATAACCGTGAAGGAATTTTTCAATTTAAATTTTGCCTCTGCGGCGGAATGGGAAATCGATTCAAATCCGACAAACGCCCATGGTGCCAGCGCAAAAATCGTAAAGATTCCGGCCGCCGCTTTCCGGTTTGGTGAAAATGCCGGAGTATATCCGCCGCTTCCCGTTTTTCCCGTAACCAGAACAAAGCAGATAATAACGCCCATGAATAGTAAAACGGCCATAATTACCTGTGTTACGGCAGCGGGTTTTCGGAATAAACAGATAAGTGCGGCTAAAACAAGCGCACCCTCCGCCAAAAGAATTTCTCCGATATAAATCTGATATCCGGCAATCTCGTAAAGATAGCCGAACCGGAAAACATCCCCGAGAAGCGTTCTTGCGATAAGCGGAAGAGCTGTTGCATTTGCCCATATAATTGCGATGTAGGTTAGGATTAAAAACCAGGCACTTAAGAATCCCTGATCGTATCCGAACGCATTCTTCGTATAGGTGTAGGCACCTCCGCCATCCGGATACCGGTTCATAAGATAATGATAATTGACGGCCAGAAGCAGCATGACAAGGCCGCCCAGACCAAGACCGAGTGCGGTTCCCACAGGACCCGCAACGGGAAGAAACGTACTTCCCGGCATGACAAAAGACCCCCAGCCGACGCTGCAGCCGAATGCAAGTGCCCATGCACCGAAAAAGCCAAGATACTGCTTCTGATCAGAAGAAATACCTTCCGTCTTTGCCATATAATTCATTCTCCCCGGTTTATAGTTTTTCTCTTACGCAGCTGTTCCCCTGTTCAGCTGTTATTCCCATAATTTCTCTGTATTTCGTAATTTGCGAATCAAATCCGTTATGTGGCGGACTCCTCATATTTACGGATTCCCTCTGCCGTTTTTTCATACAGAAGGCGGAGTTCCTCTATTTTTGTCTTCACCTCATCATCCGAAAACTTTCTTTCTTTTCCGGGACGAAATTCCTCGCAGATTTCCGAAGCCGCTTCGGACAGATTCATCAGTCCCAGATTGGCACAAACCCCTTTCATGGCATGCGACGCTTCGAAAAGTTCCGTCTCGTCCATGCTCTCCCCTGCGGCAAAAAGCCTTTCAGCCACACCGTTACCGGTAAACCTGCGTATATGCTTATCAAGCAGTTTATCCAGCATGAGTACCTTTATGGCCTGATTGTAGTCGCCGCCGATGTTTATATAAAGTTCCCGAATGGTCATATCTAATACCTCCTGCCCCATATTTTTTAACGCAAAAATCCGGAACAAAAATCCGTTTGGAACCCTGCATAAAATCACGATAAAATTATATCACATTTTCCGTGGTTCGAATATAAAAAAAGCCTAAAAATCGTGGTATAGATATAGTTTCCTTTTCCCACTTATGCTAAAATCATTTTATGGGGAGTTATAACAGATGACAGTCTGCATAAGAAGGTGAAATCTATGGAAAATCAGGACAACACAGCGAATACCATTTCTTTCGAAGAAATATCACGTGCACTCGCAGAAGAAATCAACCGGAAAGAGTCCATGAACAGTAAGGAACGTGAAGAAGCGGAGGCGGAAATACAGCTTAAAACCTACCGTCTTATCGCAGGTGCGCTGGCAAGCCGGTATGAGGTAATTTATTACATCAATATCGATACCAACGCATATGTACAGTACAGTTCCAGCGATGATTACGCGCGTCTCGGAACAACCAGACGCGGCGAAGATTTTTTTGCAACCGCTGCGGAAGATATCCGTAAATTTATCCATCCGGAGGATGCAAAGAAAGTTCTTCGTGAGCTGGATAAAAATAACCTTCTTCATAATCTGGAAGAAAGCGGTACCGTTTCGTTTACTTACCGGCAGATTCTTGCGGACCGAAGCCAGTATGTTGCCATGATTATTGTTCGTCCGAAGAATGACAATCATCACATTGTTATTGCCGTTTTAAACAAAGATGCACAGGTCCGACGGGAACAGTCCATGATGGAGGAAAGTGCCGTTTTTGCCGAAATTTCCACTGCCCTTTCCTCCCGCTACGAAGTTATTTATCAGGTCAATATTCATACGAACGAATACATCGAATACAGTTCCAGTGATAAATACGCCAAATTAAAAGTGGGCGCCAAAGGCTTGGATTTTTTCGCAGATACCCAGCGAAATATAAAGCATGACATCTATTTCGAAGATCTCTCGATGATTTCGGAATTCATGGAAAAAGAGGCTCTTTTGGAGCGCCTCCGCCAAACCAGAAAGACTTTCTTAAATTACCGTCTGATGCTCGACGGCAGACCGCAGTATGTTACTCTTTTTGCGGTTCTTCCCAATAAAGATTCCGACCGTTTAATTGTTGCGGTAGAAAATATCGACGAGACCATTCGAAAAGAGAAAGAATTCAAGCAGGCCATCGGCATGGCGATGGACATGGCAAATAAAGATGCCCTGACCGGCATCAAAAATAAACACGCCTACGTCAACATGGAAATGGAATTTGATGAACGGATTGCCAAAGGAACGCAGGAACCTTTTGCGATTGCCGTATGCGATATCAACGGCTTAAAACTGGTCAATGATGAGTGCGGTCATGCAGCCGGCGATGATTTTATCAAATCGGCCTGTGCACTGATTTGCAACACCTTCAAACACAGTCCGGTATTCCGGATCGGCGGCGATGAATTCGTTATCATTTTAAAAGGAGCCGATTACGAAAACCGTGCGGAGCTGATTGCCGAATTCGGTATGAAACAGGCGGAAAATTCCGGGAAAAATCTTGTCACATTAGCCTACGGCATATCGGATTATGACCCGGGAAGAGATCTTCGCATGCAGGATATTTTTGAGCGTGCCGACAGTTACATGTATGTTAACAAGAAATACGTAAAAGGCGGATCCGCAGAACCGGAGTCTTCCCTGATAAGCAATACTTCTCTCCGCTTCTATGAACTGTATGAACAGCTCGTATCCGCCATGACCGCCATCGATAAAGTGAATATTCCTCTCATCGAAGGTCTGGTTATCGAAATCTGTAAAATGTTCCGTCTGTCAAAAGGCGTTACCAGACTCTACCGGAATGCGCAGGAAGAACGGATGGGCGGCGGAGAAACCTTAACCTGCTTCGATACGGGTGTGGATGGAAAAGAAATCATTTCATTCAGGGTTGTTACGAGTGTCATGTCCATTGCGACCATTACCGTTTACATGCCGGAAGATGTCGAACCCCTTACCGAAGAAGAACGCTGGAAAGTGGAACTGGTCATGCGTACGGTCTTAAGTTTTGTAAGCCGGAACCGCTTAAAGGATATCATTGAAGAACTCGCGTTTTATGATGAGGAAGGCTATCCGAATTTCAGGACCTTCAGCAATTATATTGTCTCGCATGCCGGTGCCGGCACATTATCCGGCATGGCGCTCTATCATTATAATTTACGTCATTTTTCTTTAATCAATCAGGAATTCGGCAGAAAAACCGGCGATCTGGTTTTGCGTGCACATTTTGAAAAATGTAAATCCATGCTCGGAAAAGATGAAATCTTAATCCGTCTCGGCGGTGACAACTTCATCGGAAGCTGTTCCATGCAAAAACTGGATGATATCGTAAAATTCCTTTCCGAAGCAGTCATTCCGATTGATGACGATCATAAGGTAACCATCACTTCGAGTATCGGAATCTTCTGCATTCCACCCGAAATGCCGGTTCATCAGCCGAGCGATTGTTTAGGCCAGTTAATTAATGCCCTTCAGGTTGCAAGAAGCGGTGCCATGGGAAGCGTTGTCTATTTCAACGAATCTCTCCTTATAGCAAAAGAAAAAAGCAAACGAATCCAGCAGCTCTTCCCGGATGCTTTGGCAAACGGGGAATTCAAGCCCTTCTATCAGCCGAAGGTAAACATTGTGACCGGAAAACTGATTGGTGCCGAGGCACTCTGCCGCTGGTTCCATGACGGAAAGATGATTCCGCCGAATGATTTCATTCCGATGCTCGAAGAAGGCAGTGACATCTGCCGGCTCGACCTTCACATGCTTGACTGTGTCTGC
>OMRN01000168.1 GCA_900313265.1 uncultured Lachnospiraceae bacterium
CGGACATTGCGTTTAACCGGTGCGCTTCATCACAAAGCAATGTATGGGCAACATTGCATCCCGCTTCCGTGTATGTTCCGGATCCTTTGAACATGTTATCAACACTGCTCTTCTTAATTTCTCCCTTCAGTTTCTTTAGATAAACCTGTCTGGGAGCACTGTTTTTTGAAACATATTGTACTAACTGATCTCTTTGCGTTAGTTCAGCCAGAAGATTCACGGCGATTACTGTTTTTCCCGTACCGGGACCGCCCCTGACAATAATTGTTCTCTTTTTGAAGTCTTTCTGGCACTCTAAAGACAGCCTCAAAATCTCTTCATAAGCCACCTTCTGCTCATCAATCATGATAAATTCACGGTTGCCTTTTAGCATGGATGCAATGGTATTCTGAAGACTTTTAGACGGACGGATTTTTCCGTGATCTACACGGTATAAGATTTCTTTCCGGTCTCCTTTACGTATGGATGCTTTAATAAAACTCCTAAGCTGATTAAGCTGCCCTTTGGTATATGCCGGTGCCTCATCCAGATATTCCTTATACTGCCCGGCATCCAACGGATCATCTTCATGCCGGATGTAATTATGCAGGCATGCACAAGGTGACAGATTGATACGGTTATCCTGGACTTCCTGATTATAATCCCGAATCAGTTGCGCATAGGACCAGGCCTGATAAGAGGGATGAACAACTCTCCGGTTCGCACCGCCTGTAAATGTTTCCACAAGAGCATCCGTTCCCTTCACTTCTGTCAGGAAATCCCACTGTTTTAATTCAACAATAACCATTCCGGGTTCATCTTCCTGTCCGTATCCCGAAATAATAAAATCCACGCGTTTGGATGTCTGCGGAATATTAAATTCAATCGCTATGCCGGCATCTTCCGGAATATCGGAATCATTTAAAACTTTGTACATGTAATTCAGAGAGTTTTCCCAGGAACGAAACTCCGCTTTCGGCGTGTGTCTGCCAAGTTTTGTCAGAATATTCTCTTCAATCTCAATTGCTATGGAATCACGTTCACAACTGATAAGAAAATCCGATTTTAATCCGTCATAAACTATCATCGATTCTGCGCTCCCCGGTTTTATTTAATCCGTTTTCGTTATCGGTAATCCTGTCCTTCGTCTTTGTATTAACACAACAGTATTATTATATCAAAAAACCTTAATTTCGTGGCAGTTTCCGACAAATATTTACACAATATTAAGAAGAAATATTATTTCGTTACATTTTCCCGAATATACAAAAAAAGGCCCGCACTTCATTGGTGCGAGTCCCTTTTATATCTTATCCGTTTTCATATTAAAAGAATTCATTGATTTTCTTTATTCAATACCTGCATATTCCTATTCTTCCAAGAACGCCTTTATCATTTCTTCTTCGTTATCAAATTCACGTTTACCGAGGAGTCTGTTTTTTACACGGGTATTATAAATCTCCAGAGTCATCGGTCTGAAATAATAAGTCTGGCCACCTTCCTCGCTTATTCGCTTAAAGGAAAAATTGTCGCCTTCATAGTTAATTTCACCCGCTGACATGCATCTCTCATGAGTCGGATCCCACCATGATACAACAAAATAATTATTGGAAATCCTCCTAATTGTAACCTTCATGCCGACAAGTACTGTGCCATCTTCATTCGATTCGACATAATATACGGATGCCGGCAATTTCTTGGTGGTTTCATTTTTGAAGTCAGCATCGCCGTTATTTATTTCTTGTTGATTATTACCATTCCTTAAACGATCTATAAAACCCATATGTTAGTCCTTTTCTATTTTTTCTTTTTTAATTCTTTCACAAGCGCTTCTAATTCAGCTATTCTTTTATCTGCTTCCTCCGCCCTTTTTTCTGCCGCTTCCGCACGTTTTCTCTGTTCTTCGGTTTTTATGCGTTCCTCTTCGCGCCCTTCGTCCTTTGCATCTATGCGATCTTCAATTTGTCTTAAATAATCCGATCTGTATATATAACTCATCCTCTTATCCTCCACTGCCTTCTTTA
>OMRN01000303.1 GCA_900313265.1 uncultured Lachnospiraceae bacterium
GGGTATCATTTTTACACATATTGCGCAGGCGCTGGCACACGGATTTGAATATCTTTTTTACATCGATTTAAATACCGAGGAATTCATCGAATATCAGACCGATAAAGAAAACGGAACCCTGACCGAAATCCGTCGTGGATGGCATTTCTTTGAGGAGTGCGAGGATGTCATTGAGGAGCATGTTTATGCGGAAGACCGCGAAACGGTAAAGAAGGCGGCTGACAGGGAAACGCTTGTTGAGCATCTTGAGCGTGAGGGCATATTCTTCATGAACTTCCGTTTGAAGGGAGAAAACGAGCCGAGATATATCAGCATGAGGGTTACTCGTTTAGAGGAGGATAAGAGGTTTATTATTCTCGGTATAACGGATGTGGACGAGCAGATGAAAGAGCATAATGCAGCCGCAAAAATGCGCGAAGAACAGATCGCATACAACCGGATCAGTGCTCTTGCCGGCGATTTCCTATGTATTTATCTGGTAAATCCGGAAACGGGACAGTACAGGGAGTTCAGTGCTTCGGAAAAATTTGAAAACTATGCACATTTAAAAGAGGGATCGGATTTCTTCGCAGATACGAGAGAATTGTCCGTTCTGACGCTTCATCCGGATGATTTGCCGCGTTTTGTTTCGGCAATGAATAAAGATAATGTTATAAAAGAGATTAAACGGAACGGAATTTTCACGTTAAGCTATCGTCTTGTGATGGAC
Source organism: uncultured Lachnospiraceae bacterium (assembly GCA_900313265.1). Lineage (GTDB taxonomy): Bacteria > Bacillota > Clostridia > Lachnospirales > Lachnospiraceae > UBA3766. The sequence goes on from OMRN01000303.1 coordinate 710, forward strand.
GGAGAGGCCCGCTATGTTCAGTTTAAGGCAGCTTTGGTAGCGGAGGAAGAAGGTTCCATGCTGGTTGCGGGAATCAATGATATCGATGCACTGGTCCGTCAGGAAGAAGAATACAGCAAGCGTCTGGCACAGGCAAGAATTGAAGCAAATATCGATGCACTGACCGGAGTAAAGAACCGGAATGCATATCGCGTCTATGAAGAGAGACTGAATGCACAGATTGAAATCGGACGTGCCCCCGAATTTGCGATTACCATTCTGGATGTAAACGACTTAAAGAAGGTCAACGATAACGAAGGACATAAAGCGGGAGACCAGTATCTGCGCGATGCCTGCAAAATTGTCTGCACGACGTTTAAACGAAGTCCGGTATTCCGTGTGGGCGGAGACGAATTTGCCGTTATTTCACAGGGCGATGATTATGCCCGACTGGATGAATTAATCGCACAGATGAATGCACATAACGATGAAGCTGTCGAAAACGGCGGAATTGTTATAGCACTCGGTACGGCAAGATATGAAAATGATGTGAAAGTGGCTTCGGTATATGAACGTGCCGATCAAACCATGTACGAAAACAAGAGTGAATTAAAATCCAGAAAAAAACGATGAGGAAATAGGCTATGTATTATTCCGCAATTGGAGTGCTTGCTCTTTTAAATCTGTTAATTGTGAACCGTGATATTCTTTTCCGGCCGGAAAGAACGTTTGAAAAACCGGCATGGAGAGTATACCGCAGATTTTTATTTGCCGTGCTGGCATATTATATTACGGATATCCTATGGGGAGCTTTCGAAGGCCTGAAGATGCGGAATCTTCTTTTTGCGGATACCATTGTATATTTTATTGCCATGGCTTCGGGAATCCTGTTCTGGGCGGAATTTACCGTTGCCTATCTGGGAAGGAAACATAAATTCGGACAGTTTTTAATTCTGACGGGGCGGATTTTTGCCGGAATTATCACGACTCTCAGTATTGTGAATATTTTTACGCCTGTGCTTTTTACAATTGATGATGCCTGTGTTTATTATGCACTTCCCGTTCGTTACGTTTCGTTATCGTTGCAGATTATTCTGCTTTTAATCATTTCGGTTTATGCGCTGTCTTTAATGATTCGTCTGGAGATTCCGAAGGTGAGAAGGGGAAGGTATTGGATTCTGGCATTTTTCGGTTTCATCATGGTTCTGTGTCTGTTTATCCAGTTATGGTTTCCGTATCTGCCGCTTTATTCAATCGGCTATATGCTCGGTACCTGTCTGCTTCATTCCTTTGTGGCAAACGATGAGAAAGAAGAGTACAAAAAATCGAAAGAGGAGGCGGATAAAATTGCCGAACTGAAGGACCGCTTCAAATCGCTTCTTGACAATATGCCCGGCATGGCATTTACGAAAGATGCCGGAAGCGGAGTATATCTTACCTGCAATCAGGCTTTTGCCGAATATGCGCATAGGGACAATCCGGACGGAGTTGTGGGATTGACGGATGCGCAGATTTTTGATGCCGAAACGGCAAAACATTTTACCGATGACGACAAAATCGCCCTATCACTCAGTAAACCGTATATTTTCTTCGAAGATGTTTCGGATGCGGCCGGTAATCAGAGACAGCTGCAGACGACAAAAATCAAATATACGGATACGGCAGGAAGGCTTTGTGTTCTGGGCATGTGCCAGGATGTAACGGATATGGTGAACATCCAGCATGAGCAGGCCATGACAAAGGAAGCCTATGAGAAGGCGGTCAGCTCGGGAATGATGTACACACGCATTGCACAGACGTTAGCACGCGATTACCTGGATATGTATTACGTGAATACCGATACGGAAGAGTATATCGAGTACCGGATCAGCGAGGAAAATCATACGTTTTCCGAAGTACGGCGCGGATGGCATTTCTTCAGCGACTGCAAGAAGGAACTTGCGCAAAACGTTCATGAAGAGGACCGGGAAGGTTTTCTGCAGTCAATGAACCGGAAATCCCTGATGAAAACACTCGAGAGGAAGGATACGTTTGTCATGACCTATCGTATCCGGAAAGGGGATTCATATATTTACGTCAATTCGAAAATATCCCGTATGGAAGATGAACACTACATTATTATGGGAATCACGGATGTCGATGCCGAGATGCATGAAACCATGGCGAAAAATAAAGCTTTGGCAGACGCTTTGGAAGCGGCGGAAGAAGCAAGCAAGGCCAAAACGACATTCCTTTCCAGCATGAGCCATGAAATACGAACTCCGCTTAACTCCATTATCGGACTGGATAATCTTGCACTGAAAAATGAGAATCTGGATGACGAAACAAAAGAGTATCTTAAGAAGATGGAAGATTGCGCCACGCATCTTCTTTCCATCATTAACAATATTCTGGATATGAGCCGCATCGAGTCCGGACGTGCATATATCCAGAAGGAGGAATTTTCCTTCGGAACCATGATGGAACAGGTCAATACGATGGTTCGATCACAGTGCGACGAAAAGGGATTAACTTATGAGTGCAAAGCACTTAATCAGGTGGATGGCACCTACTTCGGCGATGATGTGAAACTGAAAGAAATGCTTCTTAACATTCTTTCGAATGCCGTAAAATTCACCGATGCACCGGGAAGCATTACGCTGACGGTAGAAAAAACGGCAGAGTTTGATGAACAGTCCACCTTCTGTTTCCGAATTAAAGATACCGGTATCGGAATGGACGAAGATTATATTCCGAAGATTTTTGATGCTTTCTCACAGGAGAATATCAACAACAGGACCAAATACGGAAGCAGCGGTCTCGGCATGGCCATTACCAAACGAATGGTGGAGATGATGAACGGTACCATTTCGGTTACATCGAAAAAAGGAGCCGGTACGGAATTCATAGTAA
>OMRN01000164.1 GCA_900313265.1 uncultured Lachnospiraceae bacterium
AACCGCTCTTGGAGGAAAAGTGGAAGAACTTACGGAATGATTTAAAATTCATTTCGATTCGTTCTTTCCGCCTTCCGGATAACTTAAGTATTCCTCAATGCTGTAAGGTTTGCCGGGATCTCCCGTCGGCCGTCTGTATAACCAGATCATTGGGGATTTTTATGCCTGTTTTTTATAGGGGATGAAGATTGTCACGACAGTACCGCCGCCTTCCCGCGGACTAATGGTGAGGGTTCCGTTACATAAAATGGAGAGGCGCTCGCGGATATTATTCAGCGCGATGTGAGGCTCGCGGTCATTGTCCGGATTTTCCCTGCTTTCCGAAAAGCCCGGCCCGGTATCACTGACGGTAATCTCGCTGCCCGAACCGGTTTCTTTTGTGGAAATAAAAATGTGAAGGGGAGCAAGTTCCGGATCGACGCCGTATTTGACGGAATTTTCCACAATCGGCTGAAGCGTCAGGGGAGGAACACGGAATGCATCATGGGCGATATCAAAATCCACGAAGAGATTTCCTTCAAATCTTGTTTTTTCAATCTCGAGATAGGTGCGGACATGGGAAAGTTCCTCGGAGAAAGGAATGGTTCCCTGTTTGGCAATAGCGGAGAAATTCTTGCGAAGATAATTGGTGAAATCCTCAATGGTCTTCATTGCTTTCTTCGGATTCTGTTCGCACAGATAATAAATACTGGTCATGGTGTTGTAGATAAAATGCGGGCGCATCTGAAGCACCAGGATTTTGGCCTGCGATTCCAGGTTTTCCTCACGCTGTTTTAAATACTGTTCCAACTGGTCATTTAAGATAAACAAAAAGAGAATCATGGCGGAAGCGGAAGTCCCGATTACGACCAGCATCAACCCGTAGAATCTCATCTGAACAATCATACAGAAAAGCGGAATCAGGAGATAACAGAAAAAAGCCGCTTTCTGCCTGCGATTTAAGAATTTCAGGTTCCGTATAAGTGTGATAAAGTTGAAAATCATCATAAGCGCCGGAACAAGCAAAAGAAGAGGATACAGGCTTCCTCTGTGATATTCTTTATTGTCGGTGATATAGTAAATGTTCTTTGTAAACTGCGTAATAATCAGTATTACGACATAAACAAACAGCAGGAAAGCGGCAATATAAAACTCCGGCTGACGATGGGCTTTCTTTCCGCTGCTTTGGAGCAGATAGACGGTCAGCAGGGGGAGAAGAAATGCCGAAAAAAGGGATTCAAAGAATAAAAACACCCTGGCATAAACGGCGAGATTGTTTCCGGGAACATAGAAACAAATCTGTTCCGCCATATCCGATAAAACATATAAAAGAAGAAAGCCGAAAAAAAACTTGAAAAAGACCCGGTTATCCCGGCTCATAAAGATCGAGGTAAAGGATAAAAAGAGTCCCAGTATCGCGACCACCAGTCCGGTGACGGCAAATCCGTAATTGATTAAATCAATAATCGTAATCATATTTGCGAATAATACCCCTCAGTAATGATAGCGAAGTCTGCCAAGCTGCTGTTTTACAGTATCTTCGGAAATCGGTTTTAATAAAAATCCGCATGCCCCGGTATCCCATGCATCAAGGGAATAGTCGGCATAGGCAGTCAGAAAAATGACATTGGTGCGCGGATTGATTAAAAGCAGCTGCCTGCATACTTCCAGTCCGCTGGTTTTTCCCATCTCAATATCCACAAAGGCAATGAAAACCGCATTGTTTCTTGCAAATTCAAGTGCCTCGGACGGTTTTGTAAAACCTGTTACGACTGCGTCCGGCAGGATTTTTTTCAAAACAGGCATTCCGCCGGTTAATACAATTCTTTCATCATCCAGCATAATAACATTTGAAACATCGTTTGCCTGTTTCGTGACATTCATCAGATAAGCCGTCTCGACTCCGAGAACATCCGCTATCTGAACAATCATGGCCGCATCCGGCATACGCCGGCCGGTTTCCCAGTTTGCGCAGGTGGAGCGGTCGATATACAGCATATCGGCAAACTGTTGCTGGGAAAGGCCCCTTTCCGTTCTGAGCCGTTTTATTGTTTCTCCCAAAGAGGTAGTCATCTGTCTGTCCTTCGAATTCCTTAAAATCTGTAATCTGCCTATTATCATAGATGAAAAATCGAAGAATCACAAGAAAAATCAGAAGAAGTCCTCTGATAACAGATGTTTCATTCTGTCACATACCCTTGTGAAACCGGGATGAAATTGTGTAAAATATCAAAGCAATTTAGTGTGTAAAGGGTTAAGAGAAACGAATCGGAAAGAATGAGGGCTTTGTTGTGAAAAACAAAGTGGAAAGTATTAGTGTTCAGATGTTAAACCCGATTGCGAATATTCCGAAGACTTGCGGTGTATGGAGAGCATAAAGATGAGTGAAACAAAAAGTAAGAAATTTTTGTCTTTATCGGTTGGATTTTTAATCGGTTTTCTGATTGCCGGTGCCATTGAA
>OMRN01000416.1 GCA_900313265.1 uncultured Lachnospiraceae bacterium
ACGCTTGCCATCGATTCCCACGGAATGTGGCTTGTCGAACATGAGCAGTTTGAAAGCAGGGAAGCGGCTCTAAGGATGGAAACCGATATCGTTTCCGATACGATGACGGTGGAAAATTTCGAAAGAAGAATGTATGTGGAAGATACGGATAACGGAAGAAGGCTGAAAGAAGAAATCGCCGATTTAACGGATCTGTTAAAGGCATACCGGAGCGGTATCATCGAGCCGGGAATATAGGAAGCATTTCATTCGGAAGGCGGATTCATCCGGCAGATGAACCGGGGCGGAACGAATGGATTAAAAAATATGTAAAAGGGAGAAGAAGAATTGGACTTATCGAGAATTTTAAACAAACTGGACACACTGGTGGAAGGCCGGGACTATGAAGGAGCGAAAGAACTTTTAAAGTACTGGCTTGACGATGCAAAGAAGAATGCGGATGAAAAGGCAGCGCTCTATCTGTATAACGAATCCATGGGACTGTACCGCAAGGCCGGAGAGAAAGAGACGGCCGTAAGCAGTGCCGAGTGTGCCCTTCATCTTTTGGAGCGTCTCGGGATGGAGAATACGATTACGGCTGCAACGACATACATCAATGCGGGTACGGTATTTAAGGCATTCGGGGATGCCGAACGCGGACTGCCTCTTTTTGAGAAAGCGAAAGAAATTTACGAAAGCAGACTCGGCGAAAACGATACGCGCCTGGGCGGACTTTATAACAATATGGGGCTTGTGCTTTTAGACACGGGAAAGTATGAGGAGGCGCTTTCTTCATACGAAAAGGCACTGGCGGTCATGGAAAAGGCGGAAAACGGAAATCTGGAGAGAGCCATCACGTATTTAAATATGGCGGATGTCTATGACCGGATGCATTCCAATCCGGCAACGACGGAAACCTTTTCGGAAGAAGAGTGGGAGACAATCATCGACAATCTTCTTACAAAGGCATGGGAATGCCTGGAAGATGAGTCCCTTCCCCGTGACGGATATTATGCATTCGTGGCGGAAAAATGCGCGCCGGTTTTTGACTATTACGGACGTTTTATGTACCGGCTGATTCTTGAGGAGAGGATTGATGCCTTCCATGCGGGTAAGGAAGCAAAGTAAAACAAAACCCGGAATGCGAAAGAATAACCGGACAGGGAGCATCGGATGACGGAGAGACTGCTTCACGCGTTAATCAGTACGGGAATTATTATATTGGTTGTTCCCATAGCAGGTCTTATCATCGGCTGGATTACCGAGGGGATTACAATTTTATTGTCCCGCGGAATCGGAATTAAGGCCGCTTTGTTTGTGATGAATTATGTAACGTTTATCGGAACGATTCATCATGAACTGTCCCATGCTCTTTATGCACTGCTTACAGGAGCGAAGGTTACGAAGGTGGAGGTCTTTAAGCCGCAGGGAAACCGTCTCGGGAAAGTGGAATATATTCCGAGGGGAAACTTTTTCACCAAATCGCTTCAGCATACATTCTCGGCGGTGGCACCGACGGTGCAGGGATTTATCACGGAACTTCTGCTGTTTAAACTATTTATGTATTTAAACGGACCGTTGTGGCAGAAAATTGTATTGGGATATGTCATGTTTTCGATTTTTATCCATATGACATTAAGCGGTGCGGATGTAAAAGCGGCGCTGAAGGGACTGCCGATTGTTTTTATTCTGATTTTTGCCGTTTGCGCCATATTCGGAATTGATTTATGGGGCACTTTTGCGGGAATGATAACAGGCGGATGAAGGGGATAGACCGGACGACAATTAAACAGATTGCAATGCTTTCCATGCTGCTTGATCATATCGGATATGTGTTTTTTCATGGGATCAATGAGGGGCAGAATGCGATTTATATAACATTGCACCTGGTGGGAAGAATGGCGTTCCCGCTTTTTATGTTTCTTCTTTCGGACGGATTCTTCCGGAGCCGTTCCCGGGAAAAATTCTTCTTACGGCTTTTCATCGGGGCTGTTGTTTCGGAAGTTCCGTATGACCTTATGAGATTCGGGAAATGGCTGGATTTTTCTTCCCAGAATGTCATGTGGACACTTTTGATTTTCTTCGGATACATGTGGGTTTGCGAAATGCTGCTTTCGGAGATGGACCGGAAGTTTGCCCAAAAGAAAAAAATCCGGCCGGGGATTTTAATCCGCCTTGCAATCGGAATCGTTTTTGCGGCAGCGGCATGGGTGATGCATGCGGATTACGGGGCATACGGCTTGCTCGCCGGAATGATTATGTATATTTTCATGAAGCTCTCCGCCGTGGAAGAAACGTCTTTTCTTCCGATGAACACCATCGGCTATCTGATTGCGATTGCCGGGATGTCGGTTGTGTGGCCGGTTACGATGTATGCGCTTCCGTCCGCGCTTTTGGTATATTTCTATAAGGGATACTGCATGCGCAAGATGCCGAAATGGATCGGTTATGCATTTTACCCGGGGCACATGCTGCTCCTCTGGGCCCTTTCAT
>OMRN01000213.1 GCA_900313265.1 uncultured Lachnospiraceae bacterium
TCTCCCGTCACATCTTCGGTATCAAAATCTTTCCCGAGAAGCATTTCCACGCGGTAGATTTTCTTTGAATCCGTCATCATGTCGCAGAGTTTCGTTCCCGCACCTAAACATACCGGAAGCACTCCCATCGCCATCGGGTCAAGTGTTCCGGTATGTCCCATTTTCTTCTGTTTTAATATTCCGCGAAGCTTCGCTACCACATCAAATGAAGTGTAGTCCTGCTCCTTATTTACAACAATTATTCCGTCCAATCATTTACTCCCAGCCGGTCTGCTCCTTCACGGCATCCAGAATCTGCTTTAACAATTCTTCCTCCGTGGCTTTTTTAAAGAATCCCGCCGCACGCTTGTGTCCGCCGCCTCCGAACCGTTCGGAAATTTTGGAAACATCCACCGTTCCGATGCTTCGAAGCGATACCTTGATGGTGCTTTCATTCATCGGATACATAAAAATCGCCAGTTCGCAGCCTTTGATGATCCTCAGTTCGTTAATTGCCCCGTCGAAATCGTTCGGCGATAATTTTTTCTCCGTAAAATCCTTATAGTTTACCGAACCGAAAACGATTTTTCCGTCACAGAAACGTCTGGCATCCTTCACGATGGAAGATGTTGTAATCATCTGATCATAGGTTTTCTCGTAGTAGGTTTTCTCAATCAGATCGGAAAAATCGAAATCATACCCGATTAAATCGGCCGCTGCACGGAACGTCTCGGGCGAAGTGTTCGGAAACCGGAAAACACCGGTATCATGACAGATTCCCATATAAATATATTTGGCAATTTCATCATCCAGATCTTCCTTCGGAATCAGACGGTAAATCATTTCGCTTGCGGAAGATGCATGCGGATCCACTAAATTAATCATGGCTGACCCTTCGCTGTTGCTGATATGATGATCGATATTCACGGTCGTTGCCGCTTCTTTAAAGAATTTTCCGGCATTTCCGATCCGTTCGGCATTTGTATCGATTACGATACATACATCCGTTTTCTCTTTCCAGCCGGCAAAATCCGGTTCAACCGTTTCGATTCCGGAAAGAGCCATAAAGCACGGAGCCGGATTTTCAATCATTAAACGTACATCCGCATCCGGCAGTTTCTTTTTAAGGAACAGTGTCGTGGCAACCGTGGAGCCGATACAGTCCCCGTCCGGTTTGATATGTCCCGTAACCAGAATTCTCTTTGCGTTTTCACAAATTTTTACCAAATCCAGATTTGATTCCATACCGTAACTCCCCTCACTAAAAAGCTATTCTTCGTCTTCGGAATTATCCTCTTCCAAACTCTCCCCTTCGGATTCTTCCTCATCTCCGCGAAGCGCTGCCCTGGCTCTCTGCTCTTCCATCACGGCATCGATTTTTGCCATCATTTCAATTCCGTATTCCGTGGAATTGTCCAGACGGAAAATCAGTTCCGGTGTATTGCGCAGATCCACTTTCTTTGCAAGCAGCGTGCGGATATATCCGGAAGCGGATTTTAACGCTTTTAAGGTATCCTCCTTATGCGCTTCGTCTCCCATTACGGATACTTCGACTTTGCAGGTTTTTAAATCCGGTGCCACTTCGGCGCTCATCACGCAGGTTAACGGATCCAGTCTCGGATCCTTAATCTCCGTGCGGATGATATCCGCCAGTGCACGCATGACCTCTTTGTTGATTCTTGTATTTTTGATGCTGTTTTTACGCATATCTTTCCTCTTAACCGGTTACCGTTATCATTCAATCTCCGTTAACGATAACCGGTACCGTGTATTGTTAACTTCTCGGAACTTCCACCATCTTGTAGGCTTCCACAATGTCAAGTTCTTCCATGCCGCCGAAGTTTTCAAATACGAGACCGCACTCGAATCCGGCTTTTACTTCCTTGACATCATCTTTAAATCTCTTTAAGGATGCAAGCTTTCCTTCGTAAATCTGCTCGCCGGCACGGGTAATACGGATGAGACATCCTCTTTCAAAAATACCGTCAAGCACAAAACTTCCCGCGATGTTTCCGATTGCGGATGCTTTGAAAATCTGGCGAACCTCGGCATGACCGATAATCTTCTCTTCATATACCGGCTCAAGCATACCCTTCATGGCCGCTTCGACATCTTCAATAGCCTTATAGATTACGTCATAAAGACGAACGTCTACACCTTCGCGTTCCACCGTATCCTTGGCCATATTGTCAAGACGAACGTTGAAACCGATAATGATGGCTTTGGCTGCGGATGCAAGTACCACGTCGGATTCGTTGATGGCACCCACGCCGCCGTGAATAACCTTGACAACCACTTCCTCGTTCGAAAGTTTCTCCAACGACTCCTTTACGGCTTCCACACTACCCTGCACATCGGCTTTGATAATGATGTTCAGTTCCTTTAAGTTGCCGGCCTGAATCTGGCTGTACAGTTCGTCTAAGCCCATCTTCTTCTTGGTATCGCCGATTTTCTTTACCTTGTTCTGTGCAATAAAGGTATCCGCAAAATTCTTGGCTTCCTTATCGCTTGCATGCGCAATAAAGATTTCTCCGGCACCCGGGACATCATTCAGACCTAAAATCTCAACGGGCGTGGAAGGAGTCGCTTCTTTAATCCGGCGTCCCTTGTCATCAATCATGGCACGTACTTTTCCGTGTGCCTCACCTGCGGAAATGAAGTCTCCGACATGCAGCGTACCCTTCTGTACCAAAACGGTTGCCACCGGTCCGCGGCCCTTATCAAGCTCCGCTTCGATTACAAGACCTCTTGCCTTGCGGTTTGCATTGGCTTTCAGTTCCATCATGTCGGCCGATAACAGAATCATTTCGAGAAGTTCGTTAATTCCGTCACCCTTCTTTGCGCTGATTGGTGCAAAAATCGTCTCGCCGCCCCATTCTTCCCACAGAAGAGAATGCTCATCCGCCAGTTCGCGAATCAGTTTGGCAATGCCGGGATAGCTGTCCATGGTTTTGGTTTTATCGTTAAAATCATATCCGATTTTATCGACTTTGTTTACCGCAACAATAATCGGAACACCTGCTGCCTTGGCATGGTTAATCGCTTCTCTGGTCTGCGGCATGACACCGTCGTCCGCTGCTACAACAAGGATTGCAATATCCGTCGAATTGGCACCTCTCATACGCATGGCCGTGAATGCCTCATGACCGGGCGTATCGAGGAATGTAATTTTTCTCTTGTCTCCGGTTTCGGGATCGGTAACGGGAACCATATAAGCACCGATGTGCTGTGTAATTCCGCCGGCCTCACCTTCGATAACATGCGTCTTCCGAATTGCATCCAGAAGGGATGTTTTACCATGATCGACATGTCCCATTACGCAGATTACCGGAGGACGTGATGTCATGGTTGCGGGATCTTCCTCTTCTTCTTTGAGCATTTCCTCGATGACATTCACTTTGACTTCGGCTTCGCATAAAATATCATGTTCCATGGCGATTTCTTCCGCTTTTTCAAACGGAACCACGTCATTAAGCGTAACCATTTCACCCTTTAAGAAGAGTTCCTTAATGATTACATTCGGCTGTATTTTCATTTTCTCCGCCAGTTCCTTGATGGAAATTTCATCGGGAACGGTGATTACCTTGATTTCCTCTTCTTCGACAACCGGTTTCTTTTCGGGTTTGATAAAGGCACCTGCTTTGGACTTTCCTTTTCCGCCCTTTAAGTTGCCGTCTTCTTCATACATGAAGTCCTTGCCGTTGCGTTTATCTTTGTCTTTGTTGTTTCTTCTCTTATCGTTCTTGCGATTGTCAACGGAAGGAGTATCGGCCGTAAAAATCTTACCGCCCTGAGGCTTGCGCATTACCCTCTTATCGCCGTCTTCGTCTTTCTTAAAGCCACCCTGACCCGGACGGCCGTTAAATCCGCCCTTGGCACCTCTGTCACCGCCAAAAGGCTTGCGGTCTCCCTGTCCCTGGAAAGGACGTCCTCCTTCGGGACGATTGCCGCCTCTCTGGCCGGCACCGTCGCGGTTATCACCTCTTAAATCTCCACGACCGGAAGCGATGGAAATATTTCTTCCTTCTCTTTTCTCCGGACGTTCTTTATTCTCGTGAGCCGTCTTTGCAGGCTCGGTCTTTACCGGTTCGGTCTTTACAACCTCTGTGGCAGTGCTCTGCGGTTTAACATCGGTAACGGCTGCCTCCGTTTTAATACCTGTATTTTCCTTCGGATTCTCCGCAGGCGCGGGAACAGCTTCTTTTGCCGGCTTATTCACCGGTTTCGGCTGCTTGTTTTCCGGAACGAAATGTACTTCCGGTGTAGCGGAAGGAGGAGTCTGAGGACGAATAATTTTTCCGCCCCGGTTATCGGCTGCGGGTGCTGCCGGTTTTACCGGACGGTTTCCGGGTGTCTGGTTCGTCATTCCCGGGCGGGCATTGTTTGTACCCATATTCCTCGGGGGCATATCACCCTTTTTGGATGCGGCAGGTCCCGGCACGATGATGATTTTTTTCTTCGGAGGTGCTGCGGGTGCTCCCTGCGCACTCTTACCGGCTGTATCCGGATTTGCCGGTGCATCCTTTTGTTCCGCTTCGGCCTTATCTTTCGGCTGTTCCTCTGCCGGTGTGCTCTCCGCCGGTTTTTCGGCTTTCACACGGATTACCTTTGCGGCCTTCTTCGGTTCTTCCGCTTTTGCGCCATCTCCCGGTGCAAAATGACGGCGTACCATCATGACCTCATCATCGGTTAGTTTTTTGGACTGACCTTTGGCGGTTGATCCGTTGTCCTGTAAGAATTTCAGGACATCTTTTCCCGCTACATTCAGTTCTTTTGCCAATTCACTAATAGTCATCTATGTTCCTCCCTTGCCTGTAATTTCTTTATGATGCCGGATGCAAATCCCTCATCCGTGACTACTGCCGACGTTCTGAATTCCTTTCCGATGGCATGTCCGAGTTCCTCTTTACTTCCGTATTCGTAAATCGGGACATGGTAGTATGCACACATATCCTTATAATTTTTCTTCGAGGTCTCGGAGGTATCGGTGGCAATAATCACCAGTCTGGCTTTTTTCTCCTTGACGGTTTTCTCTGTCATAAACTCTCCGCTTCTGACTTTTCCGGCTTTCGCCGCCAAGCCCAGAAACGAAAGAATATTGTCATGATTGTTCAATCTTCTCAAGCTCCGTACTTAATGCATCATAAACTTCCCGGGAAATCGTCATATGGAAGGATCTCTCCAGTCCATGATTTTTTTCGGCCTTTTTTAAACATTCCCGGCTTGAACAGATATATGCGCCTCTGCCGTTTTTCTTTCCCGTGTCGTCGAGTATGAATTCATCCTCCGGTGTTCTTACCACGCGGATTAACTCTTTCTTCGGTTTCATTTCCATGCAGCCGACACATTGTCTTAATGGAATCTTCTTGTTTGTCATATTCGGTTCTTCTTACTCCTCGGACGGTGTTTCTTCCTCGGAATCAATGGGTACGAAGCCGCTTACGTGCTCGGTGCCTTCCTCGGAATATCATTCTCCCTCATAGTAATAATCTTCCTCATCCATATAATCGGAGTAACGGAATCCCGGTGCATCCACTGCCTGGCTCTCGGATTTGATATCAATCTTGTATCCGGTCAGTTTTGCGGCAAGACGGGCATTCTGTCCTTCTTTTCCGATTGCTAAGGAAAGCTGGTCATCCGGAACAACGACCTTTGCTTCTTTATATTCGGGATCCGCAAAAACCGCAATGGTCTGGGCCGGAGAAA
>OMRN01000163.1 GCA_900313265.1 uncultured Lachnospiraceae bacterium
GTCGAAGGAATCCCTGGCCAGATCCAAAGAGGTTGCGGCACGCTTTGACGAAGAGGATTTAATTTATTATATTAATAAACTGTCGGATTTAAGTGCGGCAATGCGATATTCCGACCAGAAGAGAATTCTTCTGGAAGTAGCTTTTATCCGGATGCTTGAGCCGCGCATGGGACGGAGTGAGGAAAATCTTTCGGCCCGCATCCGTGAACTTGAAAAAATCGTCAAGGGAACAGGTGTGATTCCGCTGGGATTTGTCCCGCAGGGAGCAGACGGCGGGATGACGGGAGGCGGTCCCGGACCGGGAGCGGCACCGGCTGCAAGACGTGTGCTTCCGAAGAGGGAAAAAGCACTGCCGGAAGATGTAAAAAAGGTGCTTTCTTCCTGGAAAGCCATTAAGGAAACCATCGAGCATCCTTTGGTAGACTATCTTGATAAATGCAGACTGTCCATTAACGATGAAGACGAACTTCTTTTAGTTCCGCTGGATTCCCTTACGGAGAAATATTTACAGCAGGACGGAAGAAAAGAAGCGATTATGGAAGCGATAAACGAGAGTGTGGAGAAAGAAGTGACCGTTAAAATTATGAGTGCTACATCAGAAGAGGAATTTGCTTATAATTATAACGACCTGATTAAGGAATTCGGTTCTTTGGTTGTCAAAGATGAAACGATTTGATGACAGGGTCAAAAGATCAATGTCGTTCAAAATATAATTAAAGTATAAAAGCATAATACGAAGGAGGAAACCATGGCAAAACGTGGAGGATACGGCGGATACCCCGGAGGGGGAATGCCGGGCAACATGACCAATCTGATGAAACAGGCTCAGAGAATGCAGCGTCAGATGGAAGAACAGCAGAAGGAAATGGAGAATAAGGAATTTGAAGGGACAGCCGGAGGCGGTGCGGTAAAACTGGTTATGACCGGCGGCAGAGTGGTAAAATCCCTTGAAATCGCTCCGGAAGCCGTAGATCCGGATGATGTGGAAACCTTACAGGATCTGATTATCGCAGCCATGAACGAAGTGCTTCGCAAGGTGGAAGATGCGAACGGTTCGGCAATGGAAGACATGGCCGGCGGACTTGACCTGGGGAGTCTTAAATTTTAATTATGGGGTCCGGTGATTTATATTCCGGTTATATCGGAAAATTAATCGAAGAATTGGAAAAACTTCCGGGGATTGGAACAAAATCCGCGGAACGTCTTGCGTTTTATATTATCGGTCTTCCGACGGAGAGGGCAGAGAAACTGTCGAATGCTATCGTGGAGGCCAAGCAGCATATTCATTACTGCAGCGAGTGTTTTACCCTGACGGACCGGGAAATCTGCCCGGTTTGTTCCAATTCATCCAGAGATCATTCAACCATCATGGTGGTCGAGAATACCAGAGATCTGGCAGCCTATGAAAAGACGGGAAAATATACCGGCGTTTATCATGTGCTGCACGGCGCCATTTCGCCGATGCTCGGAATCGGCCCCGAGGATATTAAATTAAAGGAACTGATTGTCCGCTTAAGAGGGGATGTTAACGAGGTGATTCTTGCTACAAATTCCAGTCTGGAAGGAGAGGCAACGGCAATGTACATCAGCAAGTTAATCAAACCGAGCGGAATTAAAGTAAGCCGGATTGCCAGCGGAGTTCCCGTCGGCGGTGATTTGGAGTATATCGATGAAGTAACACTGCTTCGGGCATTAGACGGGCGAACGGAAATGTAGGAGGATTTATTCATGAGTGTCAGAGCAAGAAAGTTCGGAACGAACAAGAAGGGTGAAAAGATTACGCTTTATACCATTACCAATTCGAAAGGAACCGAAGCGGAGGTAACGGATTTCGGCGCGATTCTGGTTTCTTTAAAACTGAAGGATAAAAACGGCGTGATCAAAGACGTGGTTTTGGGATTTGATGAGGCAAAGCCGTATTTAAAAGACGATTACTGTTTCGGAGCATCGGTAGGTCCGATTGCAAACCGTACGGAGAATGCGACATTTCGTATTGACGATAAGGAATATCACCTGGAAGTGAATGATGGGGCAAATAATCTTCATACCAGTGCCAAGAAGGGTTTTCAGAAAAGACTTTTCAAGGGAGAGGCAAAGGATAATTCCGTTACGTTTACATACTCCAAAAAGGACATGTCAATGGGGCATCCCGGAAATATGCATGTACAAGTAACCTATACGCTGAAAGATGATGATTCCCTGGAAATTGCCTATCATGTTACGTCGGATGCCGCAACCTGCATAAGCATGACAAATCATGCGTATTTTAATTTAAACGGGCATGACAGCGGTACTGTTTTTCACGAGAAAGTCCGTATCAATGCCGAAAAATATACACCGGTAAAAAAAGGTGCGATTCCGACCGGCGAAATTCTTCCGGTAGAGGGAACTCCGATGGATTTCAGAAAAGCGAAAGAGGTATGTGAGGATTTTACTTACCGATTCGAGCAGATTGAACTGGTAAACGGATACGATCATAACTATGTAATCGCCGGTTACGACGGAACTCTTCGCGAAGCAGCCGAAGTGACGGATGAAAAGTCGGGAATCTGGATGAAGGTATTTACGGACCTTCCCGGCGTTCAGTTTTATACCGGAAACTGGGTAAGCGTCAAAAAGGCCAAGGATGGAGTATCCTACGGCCCGAGATCGGGACTCTGCCTGGAGACTCAGTATTATCCCAACAGTATTAATGAGGATAACTTCCCCAAACCGTTATTCGGACCGGACAAGCCGTTTGATTCGGTTACCGTCTATCAGTTTGGCGTGAATGAATAATTGATGAAAAAAGAAACCAAAGAAAAAAAGATTTTTCATATGAAAGGTGCGAAAAATGTCAAAAC
>OMRN01000028.1 GCA_900313265.1 uncultured Lachnospiraceae bacterium
CGTAATGTGGCGGTAAAAGCAATCTGCGATGCCGGTTTTCATCTTCGGGTTTCCTTTGATACTCCGATTATGTTCTTTGCCTGTCTGATCGGAAAGATTTTTATGTAGTATTATTCGGGGGGGGTAGAATGCGATGAAACTTACATTTGTGGGCGCCGATCATGAGGTGACCGGCAGCTGTCATTGTATTCAGGTCGGCAATAAAAGAATCCTTGTGGATTACGGAATGGAGCAGGGAATAAATGTTTTTGAAAATGCTCCGCTTCCTTTTGATGAAGCCATGATTGATTATGTGTTTTTAACGCATGCTCATATCGATCATTCCGGAATGCTGCCGCTTTTATATGCCAGAGGATTTCGAGGAAGAGTCATTATGACGGATGCCACGGCGGACCTTTGCTCTATCATGCTTCGCGACTGTGCACACATCCAGATGCAGGAGGCGGAATGGAAACAGCGCAAGATGAAGCGCGGTGCCAATATGGACTATTCGGAACCCATCTATACCATGGAAGACGCCGACGGCGTTATTCGTCTGATTTTGCCCTATCCCTATGATACGAAATTCACACTGTGCGATGAAATATCGTTTCGTTTTACCGATATTGGGCATCTGCTCGGTTCGGCCAGTATTGAACTTTGGCTTAAGGAAAAAGGAGAGGAGAGAAAAATTGTCTTTTCCGGTGATATCGGGAACAAGAAACAGCCGCTTTTGCGCGATCCCCTATATACGAAAGATGCCGATTACGTGGTCATGGAATCCACTTACGGAAACCGTCTTCATGAGACGCTCCGGGTCGATTATGTGGCTGAACTGAGTAAAATTTTAAAAGAAACTTTTGACCGGGGCGGCAACGTGGTCATTCCCTCCTTTGCGGTCGGCAGAACACAGGAAATGCTGTATTTCCTTCGAAAAATCAAACACGACCATCTGGTGCCGGGCTGGGATAATTTCGATGTATATGTGGACTCTCCGTTAGCGGTTGAGGCGACGGGGATTTTCCAGAAAAATATTTCCGAATGCTACGACGAAGAAGCAATGGAACTGGTTCGTCAGGGAATTAACCCGCTTACTTTCCCGGGTCTTCAGCTTTCCATTACGACCGATGAATCGAAGGCCATCAATTTCGATGAGACACCGAAAGTCATTCTTTCCGCATCCGGCATGTGCGAGGCCGGACGTATCCGCCATCATTTAAAACACAATCTGTGGCGGGAGGAATGTACGATTCTCTTTGTCGGCTATCAGGCAATCGGAACCCTGGGGCGTGCGCTGGTAGACGGCGTGGATACGGTGAAACTCTTCGGTGAAGTCATTGATGTTCATGCACAGATTAAGGTTTTGGCCGGCATCAGCGGACATGCGGATAAGGACGGATTAACCGAGTGGGTGAATGCGTTTGAAAAACAGCCGGAGAGAGTATTCCTGGTTCACGGCGAAGATGAGACGATTAAGTCTTTTTGCAATTATCTGCATGATGAGTACGGACATAATACATACGCTCCGTACAGCGGAACGGAATTCGACCTTATAAAGGATGAATTCATTTATGAAGCGGAGCCGGTTCCCGTAAAGAAAAAGGAAGGTGTCAAACGAGTTTCCGAAGTCTTTGCAAGACTGCTCGCTGCAGGAAACCGCCTGCTTGTGGTTATTGCGCATAACGAAGGCGGAACCAATAAAGACCTGGCGAAGTTTGCGGATCAGATTAATTCGCTTTGTGATAAGTGGGACAGATAAGATTGCTGAAAGCAATCTTATCTTAGGCAACAACTCACTGAAAAACGTGAGTTGTTCCGGTAGATTACTTCTTCTGCTGATATACCGGGTCGGCGGGATGGCCGCCCTTTAATTTCTGCATGCCGCGCTGGATGGCATCCTTGGAGGTTTTCCAGTCGGCATTTGCATTTCTGTGATCGAATTTTTCAATCATCCAGTTCACGTCCTCCTGGAGGCGTTCCATATTGGATCTCATGAGAGGGAAGATAACGGCAAAAAGTTCTTCCTTCTCTTTTTCGTTTAATTTGTTTTCGGCCGCTTCGCACAGATCACCGAAATGAGCGATGCAAAAACCTTTGGAATTTTTGATTTTCTCACGGAATTCGGGGTCGTTCTTCCAAAGATAAATGAAGGTGTCGAGATAGCGTGCGTAGGTCTCCTTAAACTGGTTACAGATATAGCAGGAGTCCGTTTTTTCTTTCACCCATGCGGCAACGGAATTGCGCATGCCGCCGTCTGCGGGTTTCTTTGCAAAAATCGAAGGCTTTGCGCCGGGCTTATAGGAGTCCATGACTTTGTCCATCTGACGGCGCATCTCCATATAGTGGGTTTTTAACATCCAGGCATTGCCGAGCGTGTTGCCGTAGTCAAACATTTTCTTATAATGTGCGCGGCAGAATCCTTCTTTGTCAGTGATGTCGCGGATTTCGCTGACCATGTAAGAAGAACCGGATCCCAGACAGAAATCCAAAAGGCCCTGCTCCACCTCACGTTCCACAAAGCAGAACGGACATTCATCATTTGCATTTACCGCATCATTTAAGGGAATGGTGTAGAGTTTTTCTTTCATGGCGTAATCCTTTCGTGTTAATCTTCCTTGGGTGACAGGCACTTTCGGTTTAAAAGTGCCTGGCACTTTTGCCCTCAAAGTGACAGGCACCCTGTCACAGTTCCGGCAGATTCAAAAGTGCATAACTTTTATCGACCATATCCGGGTCGGAAGAGGAATTGATGATTTCGACATGTTCCCTTATCCTCTCCGGGGTCAGTTCGGCTTCCGTTTCCGATGAATCTTTTAAAAGATCCTTTTCGGCAAGCCTTCTTTTTAATTCGCGGGCCGTGCCGAAACTTCCGTCAATTAAGGCAATATTGTCATTTTGCAGGAACTGTCGCAGATTGTTTTTAAGGAACGGATAGTGTGTGCAGCCGAGAACAATGCTCTCGGTATTGTCAGTAAGAAACGGTTTTAAGTGTTTGGTAAAATAGACATTCAGTAAATCCTGATCGAAAAATGAATTCTCCACGAATCCGACCAGACCGTCGCAGGGAACGCAGACGATGTCATGTCCTTCGCCGTAGAGGTCCAAAAGATGGCGGAATTTCTCAAGCTTGATGGTCATCGGGGTTGCCATAACCAGAATTCGTCCGCCTTTGCTTTGCTCGATGGCCGGTTTGATGGCCGGTTCGATTCCGACTAAAGGAAGATCCGGATACATAATACGAAGCTCTTTTACCGCAGCGGACGTGGCCGTATTACAGGCAATGGCCATGCCTTTGATTCCGCGGTCAAGCAGATAGTCCACCACGTGAAAAGTAAGCCTGCGGATTTCCTCGCGTGGCTTGGTTCCGTAAGGGACGTTTGCGGAATCCCCGTAGTATATGAAGTTTTCGTCCGGCATCAGTTTCACGGCTTCGCGAAGGACGCTCAGTCCTCCGAGACCCGAATCCATAAAACCGATGGGCATGTCTTTTCTTAATTCCATGAAGATAAATCTGTTTCTGTTTTGCTGTTTTTATTTCTTATTGGAAGTTATAAGCACTTAACACCAAATGTTTATTTTCGACGGATAATGATTCATTTTAAATGTTTAATTCATACATGCCGGATAATCAAAAAGATATTCGATAAAATCCGCAGCGGTATCCAGTCTCGGACTGTAGGAAGATACAATTGCAACCACCGGGTTAATGCCCAGGCTTTCCGGATAAAGTCCGGTTTCGGCCATGCGTGCGGCATCGCCGGCATAAATTCCGATGGCAAATTTTTCTCCGGCATCATCCGTATAATAATAAATCAGGTCATTTTCAAGAAGATACTGATAAAAGTCTTCCGGTAAATAGTGATCGATGGTATCCGCATAGAACCCGCTCGGGACATAATAATCGATTAAATGCGAGGGCCCGAGTAAAATATCCACATCCCCGTCCAGCCCGGTAGCGGTTAAGTTTAAGTCCAGTGCCACATCGAGATTGCCGGCTTTTTCCGGATCAATGGCATAATCCGTATTGATTTCCGCCTGCGTTTTTGTTAAGTCAAATTGTTCTTTCTTACAGAAATCCGCCAAAAATAAATCAACCGGCTTCTCCTCCGAAGAGGTTACTTCGCTGACATAGAAACTGTTGAGTGCGTAGGCGGAAAATGCATAGGGCTTCGGTTTAAATACCGTATAATGCAAAACAAGATATCCTGCAAAAATCAATACCCCCAGAATGACAAAGAAAGGAACTTTGTAGTAAGTCCAGAAATGCTCCATTCTTTTTTTAAACGGAAGATTTGCGGCTTTGGCATTCTGCGTGCGGATAATGTCCTTTACGGAGTTCGCTTCCGGATGTGCTTCAAGGACACAGATTTCATCCGTTTCTTCTTCCGTTTGTTCCGGATTTTCCGTCCGGATATTGTTTTTATAATCTTCTTTCTTTTGTGTTATGTCTGACATTTCTTATTCCTGCTTTTTTACTTATCCCATTATCATACTTTTTTCTGATATGGTCAAGCAAGGACAATTTACACCGGGCGCATTTTGTGATACTATTTTCTGCGGGGAAAACAATTTTTGCCCGGGGTTTTCAAATCACGCATTCAGCGATGCGCTCCGGGGCAAAGCCAATTCGTTTACTTAGGAGGAATTCACAATGAAACTAATCTATCAGGTGGATGACAAGCCGAAATTCGGTGCACTTGTTGTCTTTGCTATTCAGCAGCTTTTAGCCATCATGACGGCAACGCTGGTCGTTCCCATTATTATTAATACGAATGACGTTCTTGTTGAACAGTTCGGAGAAGGAGCAATCGGAATGAGTTCCGCTGCGGCATTATTCGGAGCCGGAGTCGGAACCCTTATTTATGTACTCTTTACGAAAAAGAAGAGTCCGGTATTCTTAGGCTCATCCTTTGCGTTTATCGGTTCCATGGTAGCGGCATTTGCGGGAGCGACAACCGTTGCGACCGGATATGTGGGACTGATTATCGGTGCGGTTGCCGCCGGCCTGGTATATGTTGTTATTGCGGTAATCGTAAAACTTGTAGGTGTAAAATGGATCACCCGTCTGATGCCCGCGGTTGTAATCGGACCGACCGTTTCCATCATCGGACTCAGTCTTGCCGGAAATGCGGTAGGCGATATTTTAACCGGCGGAAAACCGGAGACGAATGTTTATGCGGCACTGTTCTGCGGTTTGATGTGCCTTTTCGTAACCATTCAGTGCTCGGTATACGGCAGAAAAATAGGAAAACTGATTCCGTTCATTTTCGGAATTATGGCCGGATATCTGTTTTCCTTTATTCTTACCTTTATTGCGGAATTAAGCGGCATGGAGGAACTGGTGGTTCTTGACTTTACGCCCTTTGCGAATCTCGTGGACAACGGAGTTACAATCCATACGTTCTTCCAGGTTCCCGATTTTACGTTTATTAAGGCATTCGGCGGATTCGACGGTGTAAGTGCGGGATATATCGGAACCGTCCTTGCGGCATATATTCCGGTTGCCTTCGTTGTATTTGCGGAGCATATCGCAGATCATAAGAATATTTCTTCCATTATAGAAAAAGATCTTTTGGTAGACCCCGGTCTTCATCGCACGCTGCTCGGTGACGGTGTCGGATCCATGGCCGGCGCGTTCTTCGGCGGATGCCCGAACACCACATACGGCGAGTCCATCGGCTGTGTGGCCATTACCAAGAATGCTTCGGTATGGACGATCATTGCGGCAGCCATCGGTGCCATCCTGATTTCCTTCTTATCACCGTTTGTGGCTTTCGTAAATTCCATTCCGTCCTGCGTTATGGGCGGTGTATGTATGGCTCTTTACGGATTCATTGCCGTATCCGGTCTTAAGATGATTCAGAATGTGGACTTAAATAAGAACAAAAATCTCTTCGTTGTATCGGTCATTTTAATTGCCGGTATCGGCGGACTTTCCTTACAGTTCGGTAAGGTATCCATTACGTCCATTGCCTGCGCACTGATTCTCGGAATCATTACAAACCTGCTTTTAAAGAAGGGTCCCGAAGAGGATGTACCTTCATAATTTTTTCTCTTGATTTTATTCGGTAAGTGTAATAGAATAGGGAAAATATTTATTATTTGGAATACTCTTATTCAAAGAAAGTGAGGTCTGCGATGACTAATTCATATCAGGAATTTCTGATTGCGCAGAAGCAGAATCCGTTGAATAAGGTTTTGGGGTTTACATTAGTGGGACTGGCGGTTCTATCCGTTGTCAGCGCTCTTTTTGTAAGCCTCTTTTTCTTTATAGGTACTGTGGCCTGTGCCGTGCTTTCTTATGTGCTGTATTTCAGAAAAACGGTGGTCGAATTCGAGTATACTTATATGGATAAGGAACTTCGGGTCGACAGAATTTATAATCAGAGCAAAAGAAAACAGGTTGATGTTTTTGACTTGAACAAAGCCGAGATCGTAGCACCGGAGAAATCGTATCATCTTGATAATTACAGCAAGCGTGATGTGCAAGTAAGCGACTATTCCACGGACGAAGAAGATACGGAAGAAATTAAGAATTATGTCATGTATTATGAAGGAAAAAGAAAAATCCTCTTTTCCTTTAATCAGGATATGATTGAGGCAATCCGGACGGGGATTCCGGGCAAAGTCAAATTGCAATAAAAGAGCATTTTTGCGGAAGAATGATTTTCGAGAGCGCATAAATACATTAAGCGTTTTCGGAAGAATGAAGCAGGTAGAAATAAACATCAGATAGAGAAGAAAAAAGAACGGAGGTAAGAAAATGGGTCGAATTGTTTCCGAAGGTATAACATTTGATGATGTGTTACTGGTTCCGGGTTATTCCAACGTGATTCCCAATCAGGTGGATTTAACCACGCAGCTGACCAAGAAAATCCGGCTGAACATTCCCATGATGAGTGCGGGAATGGATACGGTTACGGAACATCGCATGGCGATTGCAATGGCTCGTCAGGGCGGTATCGGTATCATTCATAAGAATATGTCAATTGAAGCACAGGCAGAAGAGGTGGATAAGGTAAAACGTTCGGAAAACGGTGTCATCACGGATCCGTTCTCTCTTACCGCGGAACATACATTAGCGGATGCGGATAATCTGATGGGCAAATTCAGAATTTCCGGTGTCCCGATCACGGAAGGAAGAAAACTGGTCGGAATCATCACGAACCGTGATTTGAAATTCGAAACCGACATGACGAAGAAAATCCGTGAATGCATGACCAGCGAAGGTCTGGTTACCGCAAAGGCGGGAGTGACGCTTGACGAAGCAAAGAAGATTCTTGCCGCTTCCAGAAAAGAAAAACTGCCCATTGTGGATGACGATTATAATTTAGTCGGTTTAATTACGATTAAAGACATTGAAAAAACCATCAAATATCCGCTTTCCGCCAAGGATTCCCAGGGAAGACTGCTTTGCGGTGCGGGTGTCGGAATTACCGCGAATGTTCTCGACCGCGTAAAAGAACTGGTTTCCGCGAAGGTGGATGCGGTTGTTCTCGATTCGGCGCACGGACATTCCGAAAATGTATTAAAATGCCTTCGCATGATTCGTGAAGAGTTCCCGGATGTTCAGATTATCGCCGGAAACATCGCAACCGGCGAGGCTTGCAAAGCATTAATCGAAGCAGGTGCGGATGCGGTAAAAGTCGGAATCGGACCGGGCTCCATCTGTACAACCAGAATCGTTGCCGGTATCGGTGTTCCCCAGGTTTCCGCCGTTATGGACTGCTATGAAGTGGCAAAGGAGTACGGAATTCCCATTATCGCAGACGGTGGTATCCAGTTCTCCGGTGATATGGTAAAGGCCATCGCAGCCGGTGCGGATGTCTGCATGATGGGTTCGATGTTTGCCGGATGTGAGGAATCTCCCGGAGATGTCGAGTTATATCAGGGAAGAAAATACAAAGTATACCGTGGAATGGGATCCATCTCCGCCATGGAAAACGGAAGCAAGGACCGTTACTTCCAGTCCGATGCGAAGAAACTGGTTCCGGAAGGTGTTGAAGGCCGTGTGGCTTACAAGGGAAACGTGGAAGACACCGTATTCCAGATGATGGGCGGTATCCGTTCCGGTATGGGTTACTGCGGAGCTCATAACATTCAGGAATTAAAAGAAAACGGAAGATTCGTAAAAATCTCCGCGGCAGCACTTCGTGAAAGTCATCCGCATGACATTCAGATTACAAAAGAAGCGCCGAACTACAGCGTGGACAATAACCGCTAATCATATTTCAGCATATGACCTGCTTCGCAGATTTTGTGAAGCAGGTTTTTTTCGCGATAAACCCGGAATTTTTTTGGGCCGATTTCAAAATTAGGAATTAGTTAAGGATTTTTTTCTGTTTTTGTGTAATAATTGACACGAAATGAAAATTATTAGATAATAAGATTTGATTTGTTTATAAAAAATTAATAATTCAACAAGACAAATTGTGTAACAGGGGAATAATTGAAAAATGTCAAATCTGATTGAAATAAAAGACATGTGCAAGGTCTATAACCCGGGTGAAAACGAAGTCCGGGCGCTCGACCACATCAGTCTGTCCATCGGAGAAAAAGAATTCGTGGCCATTATCGGTCAGTCCGGAAGCGGCAAATCCACCTTAATGAATATGCTCGGATGCCTGGATGTTCCGACGTCCGGTTCCTATCATCTGCACGGCAAGGACGTTGCGGAAATGCTCGATGACGAACTTTCCGATATCCGCAATAAGGAAATCGGGTTTATTTTTCAGGGCTTTAACCTGATTGCTTCGCTGACGGCCCTTGAAAATGTGGAACTTCCGTTAATCTACAGAGGCGTTTCGAAGAAGGAACGTACGGCGCTTGCTACAGAGGCACTTCGGAAGGTCGGGCTTGAAAAACGTATGACGCATAAACCTTCGGAGATGTCCGGAGGCCAGCAGCAGAGAGTTGCGATAGCAAGGGCGATTGCACAGGCTCCGCCGATTATCTTGGCCGATGAGCCGACCGGAAACTTGGACTCCCATTCGAGCGTGGAGATTCTGGAGATATTAAAACAGCTTCACGAAGAGGGAAGAACGGTCATTATCATTACGCACGACCCGGGCATTGCGGCCAAGGCAAAGCGTGTTGTACACATCATGGACGGAAAAATTTATAAAGATGAGCTCAACACCGGAAACGAAGACGAAAGTGCCATCCGTGCGGAACTGGCAAAAGCTCAGGAAAATGTTACGACGAAAGTGAAGAGTGTATGGCAGGAAACCGGAATTGACCTGCATATGAAGGAGGAATCGTAAATCATGGGAAAAAAAGATAACGGAATCAGCTTATCGGAAGGAGCGGAAACGACCGGCCAGAGCGTTTTGGAAGCAAAGAAAAAGAAAAAACGCAAGAAAATCATTCTGACGGTTGTTATTATCGTGGTTGCGGTAATTGTGCTTGCAATCGGAGGAATTGCGATTGCGGTATCGCAGGCAATGAAGAAAATGTCCAAAGGGACGGTAACTTTGGCGAAACCCGAAACGGGTGACATTGTTGCGGAAGTTACACTGACGGGGAATATAGAAAGCGAACAGACCATTCATTACACGGCTCCGGCGAGCCTTCGCGTGAAGGAAGCGTTGCCGGCCGGCTCTTTTGTAAAGAAAGGCGATGTGATTCTGAAATTTGATGAAACGGATTATGAGATTGCCATGCGCCAGCTTGAAATAGGTGCGCAGATGAACGAAAACTCCTATCAGAGTGATTTAACCGGAGAGGGAACCATTCAGGGCAAAATCGCTAAGGCACAGGCCGATGTGGCGAAATATCAGGCAGAAGTGGATGAAAAGCAGGCAAAGGTCGACGAGTATCAGAAAATTGTAGACAATTACGAACATGATAATAATCTGGCGGGATCCCAGTCGGCGATTCAGGCACAGATTGCTTATGAAGAAGCCAATATTTCCAGATGCCAGACAGAGATGGATGCGCTCCTTGCCGCATTTATGCAGACCGAAGAATATATAAAAATGACTCCGGAAGAAAGAGCGGCAGCTGTTGCGAAGTTCTGTTCGGAAGGAAAATATAAAGAACTGGCGGATTCAATGGAGTATTCGAAAAAGGTTATTGCCAATGTTACC
>OMRN01000151.1 GCA_900313265.1 uncultured Lachnospiraceae bacterium
GTTTAAAACCTTAAACTTCGATCCTTCTCCTTTCAGAACTTCCAGCTTCCGCTCAAAAGATTCATCGGACATTACACTGTTTTTCTCTCGGGAGGAAAGTGAAAGATTTCCGATTGTATCAATATGTGTTTTATGAATTTCTTCCGGGTCGTTTTCTCCGACGCTTAACATCTTCTCCCATTCATCGGTAAGATGCTGTGGCATAATGTGTTCCACCGTAGTACTGTTCGTCCGGATCTGTTCCGAAAAAATCTTTTTATACCGGCCGTTTTCAATCCGGTATAACAAATATGTTGCAAACCGGACATTTTTATAAATCGGTGCAGTAACAAGTTTCTCACACATTTCTTCCTCGGAACGAAGATAATCATATGTGCTGATTCTTAAAAGAAAAGCATAAACCGATTCATAGTACCGGTTATAGTTATCCTTTACTTTAAAAACACGCTTGTATAATGTCAGCATGAAACTTCTCAGTGTATTCGTCGGAACTCCGCAAATAGTTCTTCGAACAAGATAGGTAATTATAAGATTAACCGTTTTATTCAGCGTTTCCTCATCAATTTTAATATCAGCTGTTCCTTGATAATCGAGGAATACACGCATCAGGAACGGATACGCTGTACTTTGATCCATATCCCTTAATTCCTGCATTAATGTATTCGTCATAACCGAGTAATTCGTGCTGCTTCGTACAAAAGGTTCATAGACTTTGGCAACGTTATATAAGTCTTTCAGCATTGCCTCCTTATCAATCACCCCATCCTTCATAAATGAATTTTCGGCAAGTTTCTGATATTCCTTATACGCATCCCTGTCATTAAAAGAATACTCCAGCCTCATTAACAGATAGTCTTTGATAAAACTTTCCAAAGAACGATTCGGAAACATCTTTTCAATCGGTTCCCAGCAATTCTGATACAATTCTTTTTGCTTGCTGTTTGTCATCAGAAGGTAGTTACGAATCAAATCGGAATTCGTCAAATCAACGCCCAGCGAGTTAATCGATTCAAAAATTTCCTGCGCATCTTCATCCGCATTTAATACGATTTCCACAACCGTGATATAAAGCAAACCACTGTTATAAATCTCTTCTTTAATGTTGGTTCCGGATTCAATTTCATTTTTCAGATAATCATATATTTCCCTGAAATTCAAATATATGGAACTTGTTTTATCTATAATAGGACTATCTGTAATCGCTTTGATATTTTCACCCTTAATTACACTGTTGAAAGTATCCGCATCTTTCTTACTCGGCTCGATCTTATATCCTTTCTGTTTATCATCCACATCAATAAAAAGTATATTGTTCGTTTTGGAAAAAACATACTTTGCATCTTCATTCTCTCCTTCGGCAAGCATTTCCTGTGCAATAAGATTCAATGCTTTCGTAATCAGCACAAGCGTTGTAAGACGCTGCTGTCCGTCGACAAGGTAGAGTTTCGGCTCAGACATATTTACGTCTTTTTCATTCTGGTAAACAATAGAACCGATAAAATGCTCTTTTTTTGTTTTTCCGGAATTCAGTATATCTTTTGCAAGACGGAGAGAATCCGAAATCTCCCATTTATATGCACGCTGATAAATCGGGACAATAAACTTCCATCCGTTCTTTGCAAGTATGTCATTTACAACCATTCTTTTATGTGCGTCCATAGAATACCCTTTCCTTATTTATTACTTAACCCACTCTCTGAATCCGCAGTTTTTCGCCGACTGATATACCGGCTGAATTACATTGCATAGTCTTATTCCAAAGTCTTCTTTGGAAAGATTTTCCGCATATAAAGTATTCCTGATTTCCGAATTATTCAGGTGATACTCTGCACATTTCTCGAATTCCTTTGCAACACTGTCAAATGAATATCTCAGAGAATATGCCTTATATTCCAGTTCCAGAAGTTCTTCGAAATACTTGTCCCAATTAGGCAGATTATTTCCCTTGCTGCTGTTTATATTTCTGGTAGTCGGGCTCAGATTCCATAGTTCATCATGAGCCACATACTGCCATGGAATAAAATGATCGATTGACAAAGGGATATCGGAAAGAATCACTCCTTCATAAATATCCGTCAAAGTCCCATCCGCCTTGATTATCGTATCCCAGTACTTCTTTACTCTCTTTAAGTCCCTTGCAAATGGCGGAACAATTTTATCGGCAATGCCGGGAACCGCAGGATTTCTGTCCTGAAGATAACCGATTAAATTATATCTTGTCCAATCCAGAAGTATTTCCCGATTCCGAATGATATATCCGGCCCACTCGTCATCGATTTCAATCTTTGTATTTAATTTCCGATACTCCGTGAAATAATATATCAGTCTCTTTTCACGGTTTATCTCCGATATTTTATTCTTATTCGGCTCCTTCAGAAGCTTATTTTGCGGATCATAAAACGGCGACTGCAGGCAATACGGAACATTGTTTGTAAGCGTGTCTTTGTATCTCAGATATTTTTTATCCGTTTCGTTTTTCAGAATTCCCCGAAGAACATCCTTCTTTACCGTTGAAGGAATCTGCCTTTGATACAGTTCTTCATAAAGATATTTTACTGCCTCTTCCAGGTTATCCGTGGTATTACTCGGCCCCAGTTTCAGATGATATTCCGCCACCATATACCAGGCAATAACAACCATTTCCGTAATCAGTTCATCATAAGTAAAATCCGTCTTTTCCTCTGAAATCCCATCCAGAATAGCCATAAACCAAAAGTATTTATAGCAATTCGAAATACGGTTACGGTCAAAAACACGACTCAGATATTCAATTCTTAAATTGTCTGCATAAGGTAGAATCATATTTTCCGAATCTTTCCCATAATCATTCTTTATTTCAGTTCCTTTGAAGTTTCCCCATCAAAAACATCCAGCGCACTTGCATACTCACCGGAACCAAATGCACAAAGCAAAACTTCCACATCATAATCCGGATATTCTGCCACAAATTTCCTGGCTGCATTCAAACAGCATCTCGTGGATTCTCCTGCCGGATCTTTCAATCTCCCGCCAAAAATCCCGGA
>OMRN01000162.1 GCA_900313265.1 uncultured Lachnospiraceae bacterium
GCTGGTATAAGTATTAACATCCTGGAAACGCTCAACTTCGCTGGGGAAACCAAGTGCATATACACCTTCTGTCTGCTCAACTTCACTGCTGTGACGAAGAGTAAGATAGGTACGGTCGTAAAGTCTGCTCTCCATACGAAGAACCGCATAGTCCATTTCCGTACTTTCCGTTACAGCTGTTGCGCGGATGACTACGTCTCGCAATACACTGATACGGATTTCAATACGATCCTTAACTTCTCTTTCCGTTTTACCGAACATCTCACAAGCTGCTGCCAGTGTGTCATTATCCAGTGTGATAACATGATCGCAGGTAATAACGGTTTCATCATTAATCAGGAAGCCGGTACCTGTCTGAATAGGAATGGCCTCTCTGTTGTCATCAACATATACAACCTTAATCTGCACAACTCCACTGGTGTCTTTCGTAACATCAGCATTCGTCGTTGTGTCCGCTTTTGCCGTAATGGGCGGAACCAAAAGCAATGCAGCAAGGATGATAGCCAAGACAGTTCTTAAAGCAAATAACTTATTCTCCCGCATTTTTTTCCCTCCTTAATTGAGAATAATTAGTTTTACAACTCATTTGAGTATTATAAAGTTGTATCGGGTTAAATGTGGGATTATGATAGAAATGCTGAAAGAATCAAGAGTTCATCAAACCCTTAATTCTTTTTCTACATTATTCCATTATCTCCCCAACTTCAACTTCAACAGTGCAATTATAACTCAAATGAGTCATATTTTCAATATTTTTTGTGCAATTTGTCCTCATACCATATCTTGCGGTCATATGATTCCGGAAAGGAAAATATAGTAAAAATCATGTCTTTTCCGGAAAATTTTAATCATCACGTATATTCTTCTCTTCCCTTCCCTTTCCTCACCTCAGGAAGCCGATTACTGCTTCCGGTCTGTTATCCGAAATGATTTTGATATCTTGAAAATCCGATTTACGAAGGACAAAATCCTTTTTTCTGTCTGTCTTTTTCCTGCCCGTTTTCTTTTCGGATAATCTTGACTCCGTTCCGGCATTTTCTGCATTCACTTGTTGCTTTTCATTTTCGCATTTTCCGTTACCTCGCTTACCGTTTTTTCGGCTTTCATCCTCTTTTCCATATACCCTGAGTGCATAATTCATGATGGCATTTTCAATCAGATTGCGGCAGAAACGGCCGTTCCCGGCATTGGTATTTTTCCGTGCTTTTTCGCAAAGAGTGTGTATCTCTTCCACGGCATTTTTATCCACCTTAAAACCTCTGTCCACGGCTTCCTTCTTCGCAATTTGAATCATTTCATCGGCACTGTAGTCGTTAAAGTTTATCTGAAAAGGCACACGGGATCGAAGACCCGGATTGCGCGCAAAAAATTCCTTCATCTCATCCGGATATCCGGCAAAAATGACAACGGTTTTGTCTCGATTATTCTCCATTTCCTGAACGATCGTATTGATTGCCTCGTCGCCGAAATCGCCCTCTTTACAATCGAGAAGCGAATAAGCTTCGTCGATAAACAAAAGCCTTCCTTCGGCTCTCTCAAAAACACACTTCACTTTATCGGCGGTCTGCCCCACATACCTTGCAACCAGATCCGCACGGCCGACTTCCACAATTTCGGGACTTTTTAATAGTTCGAACTGATATAAAAGACCGGCAAGAATGCGGGCTACCGTGGTCTTGGCCGTCCCCGGATTTCCGGAAAATTCCATATTCAGTACAATCGGGACCCTGCTTTCAAGATCCTTCTTCATTCTTGCGAGTGCCGCAATTTTCTCAACCTGCTTTTTCACTTCCGCAAGCCCGATTAACGCATTTAACTGTGCGTAATAATCGATTTCCTCATATTCCTCATCGGAATACCATTCGGCGAATTCGGCAAGCTTATCCTTTATTTCTTCGAAGCCTCTTAATCCGAGGTTCCTGACGCGCATAAGTTCCTCATCTTTTACGTCCAGGAGCTGATTTACCGTATTAATTCCGGCTCTTTTTAAGCAGTTGTACGTCCGAACGGAGAATTCCAGTTCATCGATGTCCATATCCTGCTTAAGACGGATTAATTTGATTCTTTCATTCTTCTCCATAGCGATTGCCTCCTTCTATCCTGTTTGTATTATCCTGTTTGTATTATCTTGTTTTTTATCTTTCACGATAATTGTATTTCGGGATACATCGATAATCCTTGGCACGCTCGCTGCATTTACCTGCAGGTCATGGCGACTGCTTCCCCGGATTGTCTCTGCACTCTGGGTGTCTCATACATTCCGCACTTCGTGCTCCATGTTCTTGCGACCGGCAAATGCCTGCCCGTGCAA
>OMRN01000377.1 GCA_900313265.1 uncultured Lachnospiraceae bacterium
TCATCCGAATTATACACAAATGCGGTGCAGGTAATGGTATCTCCCACTTCTTCGATTCGTTCACCCGGCGTAAATTTAATCGAGGTCATTAACGTCGTATCTTTCATTTCTTCCGGAAGAAGATGCGAATACCAGGCACCCTTGGTCTGATGCACATCGTCATAAAGATAATTCTCCAGATATTCCCGGTAAGAAAGTTCATCGCCCGCTTTTAAAAGCGTCTTGTGGATTTTTTCTCCGTTTTTCAAATCAAAATCCACCGTATATCCAATCCGGCAGTTTTCATTTCCGTCATAGGTATTCCAGTACGAAAGAAATGCATCATCGAAGTATGCTGTCTGGAAACTGAAACTGTCCGTATCCGTCGCAAAAACTTCAAAGCTCGAGATATCCGTGCCCCGCACCCAGGGTGAAACAAATTCCGTCTTTTTCTCACGGACTTTTGTTTCCGGATTCCGGCGGTAGATTGACAGTGTTCTTACCCCTTCAATGGTCGTATGCTTCTCTTCCGGCACGATTTCACTTTCCGGTAAAACGGTATTTCCCGCGGAACCGTCATCAAAAACAACGGTCCTTACACTTTGCGGCTCCGAAGAGGCTTCTTCCTTCTCTTTTCCACAGCCTGCCAAACAAAAAGCGGATGCGAAAAGTATGCATGATACGGTAAAGAAACGCACACGCCGTCTTTTTACTTTATTGAATTTTTCTTCTTTAGCTGTTTTTCTTTTCATTTTTCCTCTGAATTCGTCATTTATGATCCGGTCATTCTTTCCCTGAAACCGGTTATTTTTTTGATTTTTTGTTATGTGGTTTTTTATCGTTCGAATTCTTATTCGTCGACTTACTGTTTTGCAAATTCATCCCGGTATTTTTGTTCTTTTCCATGAAATACGGAACAATATAAGCGGCAAGCAGGCCGAATAAAACGACAACGGAAATCACATCGCCCACAATCCAAAGCGGCTTTTCTTTTACCGAAATCTTAATATTGCCATGATAATGCGGAGGTACCATAACGGCAATCAGACCGTCTGTTCCTTCCTGCAAAAGAAGTGTCTCATTTGAATCATCCGTAGCAACATATCCCGGGAAAAGGAATAACGATACATTAATCGGCTGTTCGAAATCCGAAGTATTATTCACTTCCATCCATACATTGGATCCTTCTTTCCGGTAGGAAACAATATAGGTATTCTCTAACAGCTCCTCTTCGGGAGGAATTTTATAAATGTCGGTATTGATATTTAAATAATCCTTGGTGATGTATTTGCGGTAACGGACCGCCTCATTATAAATTCTGCGGGGCGAATCGCCCGTCACTAATTTCTCACTGACGATAAATAAAGTAATGAGTGACAAAAGCGCCACTAAAAAGCAGGATATTTTATAATAATCCTCTTTTTCGATAAACTTAAGGCCGCCGATTAAGGCCAGACTTTCAAAGAAGACAACCATGGTGAGGAATCTCCACGGGAACTGCATGACCCCTAACAGTTTGGTGAAAAACTCCCCTCCTTCCCTGGCTAAATACCAGGGGAATAAGTTCGTGCATAACCACAAAGAAACAATGGTTAAAAACATCGATACCAGATACAGTTTTGCCTCTTTCGGCGACTCATCCCGTTTGCGGAACACAATCGGTGCCAAAAGCAGCAGCCCGACAAAAACAACGCTTGCCGAAAGCCCGATGGTAAGCGGCATTTCTCCGGAAACTCCGTTTAAAATCTCTTTCGTTACGCCGTCCATGTTTCCGGATGTGAAGAAAATCTGACTGATTAAAAGGGCATTCTCACCGATATCATAATTCTTCTCACTCTTCATGTAATAATTCAGTCCCGTCATCTCATAAAGCGGCAGGAAAAACCATGCATTCAAAAGTAACGTCAGCGCCAAAGCGACGGGAATATCAATCCAGGTTTTATTCTTAATCAGTTCCTTTGCATAAACGCATAAAAGAACAATTCCCATGGGGACAAGCAGATAACAGGTCAGCAGATGGGACTGGATAATCAGGGTACATGCTAAAACCAGCAAAATGATATTCTTCCGGTGTGCCTTAAATGTATTCTCCGTGCAGCGAACCAGATTCATAAACGCCAACAGGAAAAGCGGAATCAGCATCATTCCGAGAGCCTCTCCGATTGCATACCGGTAATGAACAATCTCCATGCGATAAAAGTTCAGCGTATAGAAAGCACATACAAGTGCTGCGATTTTGGAGTTCTTTGAAATAAACTTAAAGGAGGTATAGGAAATGACAGCCGTTCCCAAATGAATGCCCATAAGCAGAATCTGAAATGTTGTATGGACACTGACACCCGCCATCCGAAGAAGCGCCGGAACAAAAAGGAAGAGTTCCGGATAATACATGGCCGTCGGAGTGGAATAGCCGTTATAAGGTGTCGGATGGATACGCACGGGAAACTGTCCGCTAAGAAGTGCTTCTTTTATTCCTTCGATCCGAAACAGATGGAATGTCAGATCATGTCCGCCGGTAAGGTATCCCGCATAAATCGGGAGTCCCGCAAGCAGTGCAATCAAGACCACCGCAAAAATACATTTATCCTTTGTCCGGTCGTACCATAGAAGAATCAAGTCACTTACCAGAAACAGCAGAAAGAAACACACCGCAAAAACCCGGTAGCCGCGGGTATCTTTTATTATTTCGATTTCATCGATGAGAATGTCACTTGAACTTTTCTGATAAATACTTGTTTCAAAATCGGAAACGGGTGCCGTAAGCGTAAGGGTTGCCGTCTGTTCCCGCTTCGACGGATTAAAAACAATGCCCCTGTCATAATGAATCTGCGAAGTGTCTTCAAAGCCGGAAGAAAAACGGTACGTATTGTTTTCTCCGTCCGTACGGTAATGAAATATAACGCGATAGGTTCCGATTCCGAGCGTACGGTTTCCACCCGTGAAAACAATATTTTCATCATCTTCGTAGGCATACTTTATTTCCGATCCGTCAATCGTCCAGGTCTTTTCCGCAATGCCCGCAGACAGCAAAACAAGAAGCAGAATCATTGCTCCCTGTATTGCTAAAACGATAATATTCTTTTTTCGCTTAACCGGTTTCACAACTGCTTTTACCGTACCTCTTTTATTCGTTCGGATTTATTTGTCTTTTCTTGCCGCCATCGCTTCTTTATAAGCATCCATGTCAATCTGGCCGGACGCGATTTTGTTCTCAAGCCAGAGCTGCAGCGTCTCTATCGTAATGGATATTTTTTCCAGTTCGTCCTGTATTTCGATAAAATCGCCGACCTCATTTTTCTCCACAACTCCGTCCGCGGTAATCTCAATCAGTCTCTCCTGCTTTTTCTGAACCGAATTTAAGGATGCAATCATCTCAAGAATAATCTGGGATAAATCCTTCATCTGGATTTCCGGCACATACTGTCTGCCGATTTCGCATTCATTTGCACAGTAATAATTGCACAAATACGGTTTCTTGTATTTCTGCGCCATGGTTACAATTTCATCGGGATGAGCGGTAAACTTGCCGCTTTCGATTCTCTCGATTCTCTCGGGCGGTATGGTTTCCAAAATATCCGCTGCTTTCTCGCGGCTGTAACCCAAGTCCTCGCGGGTCTTTTGATAAATCGACTTATTCTCTTTCGTAGACATTCTGGCCATAATTATCGGTCTCCCTGATATTTTATTGTGAACCTGCGCCTGCATGCATCACTGTCTTTCGAATTTTTACAAACACAGTTCGTATAATCCCGCCTTGTATGCTTCCCTCAGACGGCATAAAGAATGCGGGAAGAATCAACATTTCGTCCCGCATTATTATATCAATTATTCCTTCATTTGAAAACCATAAAAAAGACCGTCCGGGTACCCGTGGAAGATGTGTATTGCAAGAGATCTTACCTGTCAGGAAAAAGCGATCTGATCTGCGAACAGCAACCTTCGGATTTCTTTTTTGTATTCAAGAAATTCTTCCGTCAGCGTAAATGCCTGATTTCTCGGCTTCGGACGGTCTATCCTGAATTCCTTTGTTAAACTTGCCGGAGAACCGCTCATAATATAAATCCGGTCCGAAATCAGAATGGCTTCATCAATGTCATGCGTGATAAAAATCGTGGACATCTTAAGTTCATCCATAACCTCTAAAAACCACTCCTGCATGGAAGATCTGGTAATCGTATCAAGTGCGGAAAACGGTTCGTCTAACAGTGCAACCCGGTTTCCGCAAAGATAGGTTCGAAGAAGTGCAGCTCTTTGTCTCATACCGCCGGATAACTGCGACGGATACTTAAACTGCGTTCCTTCCAGACCGAATCTTTTAAAGTGTTCCGATGCAGTTTCTCTCGCCTTCTGTTTAGACATTCCGCCTAAAGTCAGCGGGAGTGCCACATTATCAATCACGTGCATATGCGGAAGCAATAAATCCTTTTGAAGCATATAACTGAGCTCCCCGTTTTTTCCCGTGATATCCCGAAATTCACCTTGCGAATCCTTAAGCTTTACACTACCGGAATCGGGTTTGGTAAGGCCGGAGAGTATATTAAACAAAGTTGTTTTTCCGACACCGCTTACTCCAAGAAGACAGACAAGTTCTCCTTCTTCCAAAGAAAAATCAATGTCCTTCAGAATCTCCTTATCCCCATATGCTTTTGAAATGTGTTCTGCACGTAAGATTTCTTTTTCCATTACATTGACCTACAACTGTAGTACAATCTATTCCGGTAAAAACTCGTTGGTAAATCCGTATCCCGGAGCGATTTCATCGCTTAAGCCGTTTTTATATAACCAGCTATAAAATGCATCCCATCTTGCCTGATCGATATATCCCCAACGGGTAACATCCGCCATATACTGATCCGCCAGCCATTCCTGGCTTTCCCGTACCAGTTCCGGATCGAGTTCGGGAACCTGCTTACAAAGAATTTCCGCTGCTTCATCCGGATTCTCAACGGCAAATTCATATCCCTTTTTACATGCATTTAAGAATGCCCTCGTTGTCTCGGGATTGGAATTAACCCAGTCCGTATTCGCAATAATAACCGGGCTGTAATAGTCAAACTCCGGTGTAATATCCTTAAAATAAATCATATTGGTATCAAGTCCTGCCTGCTTGCAGCTGATTCCCGCCCATGCATAATATACCCATATTGCATCGATATCCTGTTTTAGAGCAGCAGGTTCGTTTTCCACATATTCCGGAATCAGATTCACCTTGGAATAATCTCCGCCGTCTGCTTCCACGATGTTCTGAAGCATTGCTTTCTCCACAGGCAGATCCCAGGTTGCGTAATTTTTCCCTTCCAAACCTCTCGGAGTTTCAATTCCGTCTTCCTTTAAGGAAATAATACCGGAAGTATTATGCTGAATCAGTGCCGCTACCGCTTCTACCGGAATCTCTTCCCCGGAAGTAAATACCGGTGCCAGATAATCCTGGAAATCAATTCCGAACTGTGCCTGTCCGGATGCAACCATTGTTGTAGCACCGTCCTCGGGCGGCTGAACGATTGTTACATTTAAACCTTCCTCTTCAAAATATCCCTTTTCCAGTGCCACATAGAAACCGGTATGATTGGTATTCGGTGTCCAGTCCAAAACCAGGGTAATATCCTTATTCTTGTCACTTTCCGATGTATTTTGCGTACATGCCGAAAGGGATAATCCCATCGAAAGAATCAGAACCATACTTACCAATATTTTTACTGCTTTTTTCATTTCTCCTAAACCCTCTTTCTTAAATTATTTTCTTTATTTTTTCGTTTTTTTCTTATTCTTTCTTTATTCTTGTCTTTTATTATTTCTCTCAGTTTTCAATACTTATGTTTTCCGTTTATTATTCTTCCCTCTTGTGTTCCCAGGGCATTGTTTTATACTGAATCAGTTTTACCAGTGCCATCAGTATTAAACTGATGACGGAAACCAGAAGAATTACCGCAAACATTTTATCGTAGGATAAAGATTTTTTTACTCTCGTCATATAAACGCCGAGACCGATAAAGCCGCCGAGCCATTCGGCAATTACCGCTCCCACTACGGAGTAGGATACGGCTATTTTTAATCCGGAAAAGAAATTTCCGAGTGCCGAAGGAACCTTTACCTTCCAGAAAATCTGCCACCTGGTCGCCTTCATGGATTTCATGAGTTTTATAAGGTCGGAATCAACCGACTGGAATCCCTCCAACAATCCTACAGCCATCGGGAAAAATGCAACAAGCACAACCAGAATAACCTTCGGCCAGATTCCGTAAGAAAACCACAGGATTAAAAGCGGAGCAATGGCAACGGGCGGAATGGTCTGTGTAAGCACCAGAATCGGATACAGAGCGCTTTTTACAACCGGAAAGGTGTCCATTAATGCTGCGCATAAAAATCCCAGAAATACTCCCATCATCAAACCGATAAATACTTCCAGAAGCGTAATTCCGGCATGATGCATAAGAAGCGGAAAATCCGTAACAAAGGCTTTGCCCACATCAACGGGGGATGGAAGCA
>OMRN01000150.1 GCA_900313265.1 uncultured Lachnospiraceae bacterium
GAAGGATATGAAATACATATGGGAGAGACTTTTGCTGATTCGGATCCGAAGGATACTTCCGATCCTGCAGAATGTGAAATGCAAAAAGAAAATGCCCCGGTGATCTTTCAAAACGGAAATGTATACGGAACCTACCTGCATGGGATTTTTGATAAAAAGGAAATTGCCGAGGCAGTAATTCGTGCACTGGCCGTTAAAAAAGGACTGAAGGATTTTGAGATTTCACTGACGGATTACCGCGAAGTGAAAGAAAAGGAATATGACCGTATGGCGGAGGTTTTACGCCGTCATCTCGATATGGAAAAAATATATGACATGCTTAAGTGAACAGATTAAAAATGAGTGGGACAATATCGCTAAGCCGATTGACGGTATGGGAGAGTTCGAAACGATTCTTACCCGGATTGGTGAAATGCAGGGAAGAGAGGATTTCTCCATCGAGAAAAAAGCGGTTCTGGTTTTCTGTGCCGATAACGGAATTGTTAAAGAGGGAGTTACCCAAAGCCCGTCCGAAGTAACGCTGCGTGTAATGAAAAATATGCTTTGCGGAAAATCCTCCGTGGCGGTGATGGCAAAAAAAACCGGAGCGGATCTGCATGTGGTGGATGTCGGTGTGGATTGTGAGAAGGATGAAGTGTTGGCTGTAAAGAATGCAGAAACGTTATTTGCTGATGAAACGGCGGATGATACGCTACGGAAAAAGGATTTTTGTGCAACGTTTTTCCACAATTGTAAGATACGACGCGGCAGCAGGGATTTTATCGAAGAGCCGGCCATGACCGAAGAAGAATGTAACCGGGCAATGCAGTGCGGCACGGATTTAGTCGGAACCCTGGCAAAGGAAGGGATACAGATTATTGCCCTTGGAGAAATGGGCATCGGCAATACCACAAGCAGCAGCGCGGTCAGTGCGGCAATTACCGGCGTTTCTCCGGAAATCCTTACGGGAAGAGGAGCCGGACTCAGTGATGAAGGACTGATAAAGAAAAGGGAAGTGATTTCAAAAGCACTGGCGCAGTATGAACTCATCGGAAAGGATGCCAAAACCATTCTGCAACATGTCGGAGGGTACGATATTGCGGCTTTAGCAGGAGCGGTAATCGGTGGAATGAAGTATCATGTTCCGATTGTCCTTGACGGTGTCATTACGATGACAGCGGCACTTGCGGCATCGGAAATCGAACCGGAATGCCTTACATGCTGTATTCTTTCCCATAAGGGAAAAGAGCCTGCGGTAACAGTTCTGGAGGATGAACTGATAAAAAGAGGCATAAACGGCAGTTCGGTGATACATGCCTCCATGGCACTCGGAGAAGGGACGGGGGCTGTTATGATGCTTTCTCTTCTTGATCTGGCCATGGAAGTGTACCATAATGCTGCACGTTTTGAGGATCTTTCGATGGAACAGTATGAGCGTTTTAATTAGGGATAGAGAGAAAAATGATTATTCTTGTACTTGGCGGAAGCGGAAGCGGGAAATCCGAGTTTGCGGAAAATTATATTATCCGGGAAAACAAATACGGCACATGCTATTATCTTGCGACCATGAAGGCAGGGGAAGATGAAGAAACAAAGAACCGGATTGAAAGACATCGAAAACTTCGAAAAGACAAAGGTTTTGTAACGGTTGAGCAGGCATTTGATATTGAAAAATGTATCTGCCGTATAAAACCGGAAACGGCGGTGCTGCTTGAGGATTTATCGAATCTTCTGGCAAACGAAATGTTTGCGAGAGAAGACAGGAAAGCCTTCGAAGAGAACAAGGGTGACTTTGACGAAAAAGGATTGGAAGGGAATTGTAAATCGGGAAAAGAATATCCGGTAACAGAGAGGATTGAAGAAGGAATCTCTAAACTGAACAATCACTGCGGTCTGCTTCTTATAGTTTCCAATAACATTTTTGAGGACGGAATCGAATATGATGATACTACCAAAGAGTATATCCGCTCTCTTGCCGGATTAAATAAAGACATTGCGGCAGTGGCAGATGAAGTATGGGAAGTTGTCTGCGGTATTCCGGTTCCTCATAAAGGCGAAAAGAAGACGCAAAATGAAACATGGGTTTCGGCAGCGGACGGGAATATATAAAACTACAAGTGTAGTTTAACTGTAACGGAGAATACATGCATTTAATAAAGTCGTTTATAATTGCATTATCGATGTATTCCATCATTCCGATGGTTCATACCGAGTGGAAGGAAGAAGATATGAAGTATGTATTTATCTTTTTCCCGTTTGTCGGTGTGATTATCGGTGCGCTTGTTTTCGGATGGAACATCCTTTGCAGGGAGTTTGAAATCGGAGAGATTGCCAGAACTTTAGGAATTCCGGCAATTGCACTGATTGTTTCCGGCGGCATTCATTTGGACGGTTTTATGGATACATCGGATGCGTTCTGTTCATACCGGGAAAAAGAGAAAAAACTCGAGATTTTAAAAGATCCGCACATCGGTGCATTTGCGGTAATCAGTCTTGTTATCATGGGTCTTTTATACCTGGCTGGAATTTCCCGGATTCAGGACCGGAACCTGATGCTTATAGTGTGCATATCGTTTGTATTTTCAAGAGTTTTAAGCGCAATTGCGGCCGTAACGTTTCCGGCGGCAAAGTCGGGCGGAACGCTTGCCTATTTTTCCGATCATTCAGCAAAAATCGTTGTGCGTATCGTACTGTTTTTAGAAGCAGCGCTTTGCATCGGAGCGATGGTCTTTATTCATTCTCTTCAGGGTGGAATTCTGGTCTTATGTACGGGACTTGTTTTCCTGTTTTACTATTTGAAATGTAAAAAGGAACTGGGCGGAATAACCGGAGATACGGAAGGTTTCTTTGTGGTAATCTGCGAATGCAGCGTGGCGGTTGCGGCTGCTATTTTAAATGTAATAGGGGATAAATTCTTATGGTTTTGATTATCGGCGGTGCCTTTCAGGGGAAAACGAAATATGTGAAAGAAAAGTACGGGGTAAAGGATGCGGAGATTTATGATGCGGTCATTCCCAATAATCCGGACGGCAGAATCGTGATTAATCATCTGCATGAGTATATCCGGAGGAGCATGAAAAACGGTGAAAATCCGGAAGAGGAAATTGAGAAGATTACGGAGCATGAAAACGTTGTTATACTCTGTGACGAAATCGGAAACGGAGTCGTTCCTTTTGACCCGTTTGAGAGAGAATTCAGGGAAAGGACCGGACGGATTCTGATTCGTATTGCGGCTAAGGCGGAAACGGTAGAGAGAGTGGTATGCGGGATTGCGATGAGAATAAAATAAAACTGGTATTAATCCGCCATGCGCAGACGCAGTCGAATCTTGAGAGGAGATACTGCGGTTCGAGAACGGATGAGGACATCTGCGATGAAGGCAGAAAAAAGGCTCTGGGTAAAAAAGAAGAAAAGGTTTTCCCGGATGTAGATCTTCTTTTTTCAAGCCCGAAGAAGAGGTGTCTTTCCACGGCGGAAATTCTGTATCCGGGAATGATTCCGGAAATCATTCCGGAATTTGACGAAATCGATTTTGGGGATTTTACCGAAAAAAACTATGAGGAACTAAACGATAATCCTGCATACGGCAGGTGGATTAAAAGCAATGGAACGCTTCCTTTTCCAAACGGGGAATCCAGGGAAGATTTTATAAAGCGGACCATGTGCGGCTTTGAAAAAATGATGGAACTTATTTCCGAAAGGAAAGAAAAAAAATGTATCCGCATCGGAGTAATCACGCACGGAGGCAGCATCATGGCCATTCTTTCAAGTTTATGCGGCGGAGATTATTTTGATTATCAGGTTGGAAATGTTTGCGGATATGAGTGCTCTATCTCGGGGAAAGAAGGCACCGGTTATCTTAAAATAACCGACAGATTTTAGAATATAACCGCTGGATTTTAGAAAAAAGCAGAAGGTTATTATCCCGTATTCAGACCTGATTGTATATCCGGATTATTAATCTTAAGGGGAAATGAAATTGGTTTTTTCGGATTATTTATTATTTCATATCGCCGCATTTCTGCTGGGATTTGTGATGGACTTAATCATCGGGGATCCGCAGTGGTTCCCTCATCCCGTCAGGGCGATCGGCGGACTGGTTTCGTTTCTGACAAAGAAACTGTTAAAGACGGATGGAGAAAGAAA
>OMRN01000235.1 GCA_900313265.1 uncultured Lachnospiraceae bacterium
CTGGCGGAAGAAAAAGCCGCTCTGGCTGACGAAACCCAGCGGCTTGCCGGTGAGATTTATTCGGAATATCAGGGCAAGCAGCAGAACCAGTCCAAATTCTATGCATCCCTTTCGGAATCCCTGCTGAATCAGGGACTTCGCGAAGATGCCTGTCTGGTCGCCATGGAGGGTCTCCCCGGAGAAGAAGAAAGTCGTCCTTTTGTTTCCCGTGCGGAATACGCTTTAAGCCGGGCCTTATATACCTACGGAAGCTCGGATTATTATATGTACAACCGTACACTTCCCCACGAAACGCTGGTGGAAGAAGTGACTTTAAGTGCCGACACGACAAGACTTATCTCCATAGACCGGTCCGGATATGTATATGTTTTTGATACCTCCGACTGGAGACTATTAGTCACCATTCCCGTATCGATAAGCGATGAAAACAACATTGTAAGGGTATTCGCCGCTACCGCGGATAAAAATTATGTCTATATTGTATCCGAAATCGGCTTAAACCGGTATGATTATGACGGAAACCCTGCCGGCTCGTTTGTTCCCGGCAAATCGGCCATCGGCGGTACCCTGAACCCGGCAGCAAATGAAGCCGTTCTGATTTACAGAAATAAAATGATACGCATCGGACTGGATTCCTTAAAAGAAACCGCCTCCGTCGAAAGCGAAAAGAATCTCGGTTCATTGATCAGCTTTTCGGAAGCAAGCGGAAATTACTGTATCGAAAATTCAGAGAATTTCGGGGACGCAACAAGCGTATCCATTTGGAATACAGAAAATAATTCTTTAATGAATATCCCTCTTAGCCAGGATTGTGTATTAAAAATGACAGCTGCCCAGAGCGGAAATACAGCGATTGTCACAACGGATTATGCCAAACTTTCCTCATCGAGAATCGACTACGATATCTATCTCATCAGTCCGGAGGGAGACACTCTCTGGCACAAGAATCTGGTACTTGAAAATAACTATGCCGCATACCGTACCATATTGAAAGCCAGAAACTACACCGAGAACGGAACAACTCACGAAGAAATCGTTTTATCCGCCTGCCAGAACGTCGTTACAATTGACGAAACAACCGGAGAAGAGTATTCCCGGATTCCTTTAAAAGAAGGCTGCTGTGCACTTCTTCTTTCCCGGACAAGCCCCTATGGTTATATTATCTATTCGGGCGGAACCCTGGAATGGACGAATATTTATGACGGAAGCGTTAATACGGATTTACATATTGAAACAGGATACGGCATTGATAATGCATGGAGTCTGGACAGTAATCTCCTTCTTTTACCTTCACACGGCGTAAATATCATGGTCTTATCCCAAAATGACTTTAGTACGGGGGAAAAACTTGCCGATCTTCCGGAAGAAAAAGGTTATGATAAAGATGCTGCTTCTCCCGATTTTTCCTGCTTCATTCTCGAGGGGCTGACCGCAGAACTGGATAGCGAATACCTTTTCTATGATTACGACGGGAATTTACTGTATCAGCTGGTAACCGGAGAAAGTGCAAAAGGAAGTTATTTCACGGGCGAGGAATGCCGGCTGGTTACATCAAAAGGTGTCTGGTATATAAATCCGTATGCTCAGACATCCGAGTTTGAAAGTTTCCCCTCTTTCGGA
Organism: uncultured Lachnospiraceae bacterium; assembly: GCA_900313265.1. Taxonomy (GTDB): domain Bacteria; phylum Bacillota; class Clostridia; order Lachnospirales; family Lachnospiraceae; genus UBA3766. The sequence goes on from OMRN01000235.1 coordinate 1,621, forward strand.
TGCAATACAACCGATTTCAACCGGTGCTATTCCAAAAACGGTTCGGATTATGCGGTCGTTTACAGTCTTCTTTCCTGGGCTGTCATCAATATGAAAGAGAAAAAACTGGTTTATGAAGACAAAAACATGATGAATGTCAATAATGCCATCGTCTCCTTTGACGGAGAAACCCTGTATTATACCTCCCCTGGTGACATTCTGAATATCATGAACTTAAAAACCGGTGAAGTAACGCCCTGCCCGGTATCCGAAATGATTTCATTTCCCGCTTCCCACGGAGGAAATGACATGGCAATCAGTAATAACGAACAGTATCTGGCGCTCCACTGCGTTGACAGCATGGTGCGGATTATCGATTTAAAAACGAATACATTGTATGCCGAGATTCCCTTCCTTGCCAATACCACTTCCTTTATTGCTTTTACGGAAGAAGACCAAAGCCTTCTGCTTCAGCCCGACAGTTATGAAATCTCCGTATGGAATATGGAAAGCAAAAGTTTATCGGACTACGTGGACTGCCGGCACCCGGTATCCTATATCCTTGAAGATACCGAAAGAAATCATACCCTGATTGTCACTACCATCGAAATGCTGTTAATCAATAATGAGGATAACGGTCTGCTTTGTGATGTGAACGGAGCCATCAGCTACTCCCCCAAGACCAATCAGTTCATTTTGCTAAACCGCGGCTTCTTAAGCACCATGCCGTATAAAAACTACGAAGAACTCAAAAAGGAAGCACGGGAGTTATTCCCGGATGCTTCCTTAAGTGACGAGAAAAAAGCACGATATAATATCGACTAAGATAACTTACACATCATTCAGCCGGTCCGGATGGTTCTTCCGTCGGGGCCGGTTTTTTTGTTCCTTCCGGCCTCATTCGCTCGGCATATTCCTCGGGCGGCATGGGTTTCGCATAATAGAATCCCTGAATCATATCGCATCCCTGACGGGCTAGGAATTCGACCTGCTCTTTCACTTCCACGCCTTCGGCAACCGTCTGCATGTTGAGGCTCTTTGCCAGTTTGATTGCTTCGGATACGACAATTTCCCCTCGTCCGTTCTCCATATCCCCGCGGAAGAATTCCGCATCGAGTTTTAATACATCAAGCGGCATATCCTTTAAGGAATTTAACGACGAATATCCGCTTCCGAAATCATCCATGGATACTAAGAAGCCGTATTCCCGAAGTTTCGTAATCGTGGAGACGAGCGCCTTCTTATCATCAAAGAACGCACTTTCCGTAAGCTCGATTTCAATCAGTTCACGCGGCGCCCCCGCTGCATCAACCATATCACGGATCTGCTCGGCCAAGTCGCTTTCGATAAAATGCGCACGCGAAAAATTGACGGAAACCGGCACACAGGGCAGTCCCTCGTCATACCAGCGTTTCTGGTCCTTTGCCACATGGGAAAGCATATAATGGTCAATCTTCGTGATAAAACCGTTCTTTTCAAAAATCGGAATAAACGAACCCGGTGCCTTGAATCCGAATTTGGGCGAATCCCAGCGAATCAGCGCCTCCGCCCCTTTCAGTTCATCGGTCCTCGGATCGTATTTCGGCTGGTAATAAACTAAAAATTCCTCGTTATCCAGCGCGCTTTGCTGGTTTTCCTGAACGAGATCGATCCACCTTTGTTCTTCCACCAGATCTTCGTCAAAAACAGCTACGCCGGAATCATCGCTCTCCGATAAGGTTGCTCTTGCCGCACAGGCATTGTTGTATTCTTTTTCCAGGTCGATAGCGCGAATGCGGCCTTTCTGCGGCAGATTCAGATAATCGATTCCGACCTGGAAGGCAAACTTGTGCGAAGAATCCATCTGTTCAAGCTTCCCTATGATCTCCCGTATCCTTTGTTCGAATTCTTCCTTTGTCTTATACTGCATTAACAGGGCAAAATTCGCCGATGCATAGTGAGAGATGACCTCCCCTTTTGTAAGCATGTCCGAAACGGTATCGTTAACTTTGCAAAGCATTTTTTCGCCCTGCTCCACACTGTGGCAGACACAGAAGTTGCGGTATTTCACGAATACCAAATCCA
>OMRN01000148.1 GCA_900313265.1 uncultured Lachnospiraceae bacterium
AAATTCTTCGATATCCTCTCTTTTCGAAAGTTCCTTCGCAAGCGCGCGAAGTGCCGGTGTCCGTACTCCGATCATGGTTTCTTTTGAAACCGTCGGGGATAACCCCGCGGAAAAATCGCGGTACTTTTCGTCCTGCCGTTTAAAAAGTTCTTCTTCTATTTCCGCCTGAATGCTCATAACCCTTTACTCTTCTTTCTTTTCCTTCCGACCTTCATTTATCCCGCATGCGCCGGAATTACCGGATATATACAACCGCCGTTTTCCGGAATGCTTTAAAGAACCGGACCGCTCCGGAATAAACAAGTGCAAAACAGAAAAGATAGGTCATGCCTTCCGGCGATTTTAAGAAAAAGCAGCTGATTACCGCAAGAATTCCGAGTGTAACGGAAAACAGTCCGACCAAAAGACGGACCCACCACAGAGGAGCTTTATTCTTCTTTTCCTCAAAAGCTTTGAGGACATCAAGCACACCGGTAAAAATAAACAGTACAAACAGATAAATAAATACCGGCATGGAACGCGACCCGCTCATCGAAATCGTCATAATTCCAAGGTCCAGTACAACGATTCCGAGATACAGAATATATTTTCCTCCGACCATATGTCTCGCAAGGGCCGAATAATGCACCAAAAGTTTGATTCCGTTAAACAGCATCGTAACCGCAAGGATAATGGTGATTGCATCCATTCCGAATTCCGGGAACAGAAAAAGAAATAACCCAAAAAGAATCATCAGAAGCCCGCTTATGATATATCCGATACGTTTCATTTTACTCATTCTGATTTCCTCCGTATGAATACTCGAATAACTTCAAATAATCCTTAACTGCGCCGACTCCGTTCTTTTCATAATCAATGGATACACCGGCTAACGGATTTCCGGAGCGGTAAATTTTTCCGGTTACCATGCTCTTTTGTGCCAGTGCTCCCAGGAAAAATTTTCCGAGAAAAGTATAACCCTTTTCCTCTTTCGGTGCCTTTTTATACTCTTCTTTGTATTTTTCCAGATCAAAATCCGGAATTTCGCATCCGGAGAGTTTTTCTCCGAGTGCCTTCCAGTCATCGGAATCACTAAGCTGCCTTTTTTCCAGAATGGCCTCGATTTCATCCCGGTACGGTTCAATCGTCTCCCACGCATAGCGGTTTAACTCAAAACTTTCATGCTCTCCCCTCAAATACTGCATGGCATATACAAGTTGGGCAAAAGCATGAATATAATCCGACGGATTATCCTTTAATATTTCTTTATAATCACCCCATGCAGGCAGGTATTTATACCGGATAAAACTGTAGTCCGGCAGATGTCCGGCCCTGCCGTGTCCTAAATTCATAACCGTATTTTCACTCGTCTGATAGAGCGAATTGACATAGACGGCATTCTCGATATCATCCTTTGCGCCCGGATTATGGCTGAACTTCAAAGGTCTTACTTTATATCCATCCTCTTCCGGCATGATTTCAAAGAAATGATTGTCCGTATTGTTAATGGCCATGGAAGGAGTTCCCGCAAAATATTTATGCGCCCAGGTATCCGCGGTTATATGCATGGCGATTCCGACCGCCTGCAGGCTTTTGTCCTTTGCAAGATTGACGGTATCCGCAAGCAGAGCTCCGTTTGAATTGCAGATCATGCGGTATTTATTCCGGTAAGCGCGGGAACATCTCTTTTTCTCGGCATGCAGATCGTACGGCAGGAAATGGAACGATGCCCATATTCTGGTAATCTCCTGCAGACCTAAAAAATCCGTTTTCTGCTCCACCAGTTCCGCCGAAAGCTGTGTTGTTGCCGCTGCTTTCGGTCCGTTTACGCTTGATAAAAATGTCCTGGAACAAAGATCCACAAACTGGGCACTGTAACAGATATCGCAGGCTTCTTCGTGGGAATATCCGGCAAGAATCGCCGTGCAGTAGGTTGCATAATAATGAAAATCACCGTTCATTTACGCTTCCTCCTTTAAACTTTTTGCGGAATACTTTTACACGAATGGCATTTACAATCATCTCAAGCATAATAATGACAGAGGTAATCGATAAAAGCAGTTCCGCCACCTCATCCAGAAAGTTGGGCATCCAGGGTGCTAAATAATCCTCCGTTGACGTCCCGTTTGCCATATTCCCGAATTCCCTGGCCGCCCCGTAGATGCTGAAAATGTCAAAAAGCAAAATCAGCACGGCAAAAACAATGTATATGACACGTTTTTTCTTCCCCACGGCTTCCAGACAGGCCGACCTTCCCACATAAAACCGGAGCAGAAAGGAAACAACCAGAGCCACTACCATAAGCGCAATAATTAAAATATCCGTCAGAATCGTGGTCAGCCTGATTAAATCTTCCCCCAGGGAAGGATCCATAACCTGAACGACTTCCCGTGCAATCACATTAAAGAATTCTTTTATATCCTCATAACGGAAATACGTTTGTAAAAGTGTCCGGATAACCGACCAAATCGCATATCCCATACATCCTAAGCCTGTCGCATACAGTGTCCTCTCGCTTTTACGGTATTTTATGCTGACGGGATTGTTATTTAAACAGCTCTCAAAGTTTTTTTCCATTTTTCTCCTCCCGGGTCATAAAGGGTAGTTAAAAAATTTTTCTTTCCGGCGATAAAAACCGATTTTTCATTTCTTATCACACCTTTAAATATTATACTACTTTTTTACCGGCCGGTATCAATCACTTTCCATGCTTCCGACAATTTTTCCACACTCCATGCGGCATTTGCGGGACTGGTGGACGGAAGACAAACCGCCGGCCGGTGAATCACCGGCTCCGTATACTTTTGAAAGTAATGAAGCGCCGTTTTGCCGTTCACGCAAATCATCCGGATATCCGCCTCATTTAAAATCCTCGTCAAATCATTCACCGTAACGTTCCGGATACTCGAATCGGAAGACCCCTCGATATCGCAACTCCTAATGACATCCCACAAAGCCACGTGATTCCGAAGAAGAAATGCCTTCTTTTCTTCCATCGTCTGCGGAACCTCTTCGTTAAAAACCGCCGCGGTAACTTTCCAGAAACGGTTCTGCGGATGTCCGTAGAAAAACCCCGCTTCTCTCGATTTTACGGAAGGGAAGCTTCCCAGAATCAGTATTTTCGAATTCTTATCATATACCGGCGGAATCGGATGAACGGTCATTTTTACTCCTCGTTACCTGTTATATCAAACAAACTCATCTGCGGGTACTTCTCCGGAAGTTCGGACATATATTGAAACACCTCATCCGGCTTATATAAAATACCGTTCTCTTTACAGATTTGTCTCTTAAGTTCCGTCAGTTCCCTGCTGTTCGGGCTCGGAAGTTCATAAGCATTTCCGTAGGTCTGAATGTATTTGTGCTTCATTCCCGGAAAATGTTTATCAAGCGCCGCATAATAATATTCCCTGTCGCCTTCCCGAAGTGTTAATCCCATGCCGAAATCAATCACGCCTTTTACCCCGACCCGGACACACTCATTTAAAATCGCGGTAATATTTTCCAAACTGTCATTAATAAACGGCAGAACCGGCGTTAACCATACGACCGTCGGGATTCCCCTCTCCCGCATCCTTTCAAGAACCTCAATACGCCGTTTTGTATTGCATACATTCGGTTCCAAAACCGCACAAAGGTCATCGTCATAAGTCGTAAGCGTCATCTGTACCACGCTTTTTGCCTCGCGGTTAATCTCATCAAGCAAATCAATATCCCTTAAAATCCGGTCCGACTTGGTCTGAACCGCAACCCCGAATCCGTATGCCTTAATAATCTCCAGGCATTTCCTGGTGAGTTTCAGTTCCTCTTCGCAATGCATGTACGGATCGGACATGGCTCCCGTTCCGATGACGCATTTCTTCCGTTTCGATTTAAGTGCCCGCTCAAGCAGCTCCGGCGCATTCTGTTTTACTTCAATGTCCTCAAACGGATGGGTAAAATGATAACATTTGCTTCTGCTGTCACAGTAAATACAGCCGTGCGAGCAGCCGCGGTAGATATTCATTCCGCACTGCCCGCCGTTTGTCGTCAGTATTCCCTTTGCATCCACAAAATGCATGTATTTACGCCCCCGACATACGATTATGAAACCGCCGTGCTTACGTTAACGGCAGCACATTCTTTTCAATAAACTCCACCCGGTCAAAAATCCGGGGCTTAAAAGTACCGGTCACCCCGACGGAAACATTCTTTTCTTTGTTCACGTAAATGACATTTCCGCCGTCACCGATTGCCGCATAGACCTCCCGGTCTTTATACGGCTTATACCACAGATACCCGTAACTCATATATCCGAACATCTCTCCGAGCTCTAAATGCGGTGTAAGCATATCCCGTAAATACTCTTCGGAAACAATAACGGTATCGTTAACCTTTCCGTCATTACATACCGTCTCTCCGATAAGCGCCAGATCATGTGCCGACAGACAAAGCCCCCAGCCGGCCGTAACCGCATCTTTGGGATCCGAATACCACTCATGTTTTCTCGGGGACTTGTTCATCAGATAGTCAAACTGGTCTTCTTTGCTGGAATCTCCGTGATTCTTCACTTCGGGAATTCCGAGTGGAAGAAAGAGATTCCGGTTTGCAAAATCGATGCATTTTTCACCTGTTGCATTCTCGATAATCCCGACCATAATCTGAATTCCGAGGGTCGCATACTTAAATTCCCCCGTAATTCCGGACCGTCCGCCTAAAAGATCAAGCGCCGCCCTCGTCCAGTCGTCCGAGGTACATACCTTCGTCCACGGTTCGCTTTTGTACTTATAGGGTGCCGTCATCGTAAGAAGATGTTTTATCGTAACATCATAAATCGTTTTCTCTCCCCGTTTCACTTCATACTCCGGAAAGAAATCCAACACCTTTTGGTCCACGCTCCTAATATATCCCCGGTCGATTGCGATACCGGCAAGCAACGACACAACACCTTTTGTTACGGATGCAACATGCATGGCATCCTCGCTCTTAAATCCGTGCCAGCAGTCCTCATATACGCATTGCCCGTTTTTAACGGCATAGATCTGGCAGATATTTTTCTCGTTTCCCGTGCTGTTTTCTACGAATTCATGCAGCCTTTCCTGGTTCATGGAATGCCTCCTTTTCATCATTACGAAGAATCAACAATGTTATAAATCAGGACGTCCAATAAAAAGGCTAATGGAATTAAAAATTGTTTTCAAGTATTTTTTTGATTGTTTAATATTCTTTGTTTTATTCTTTCTATTTCTTTTGTTCCGACAGCATTTTCTTTGCCTTCGTACACCATTTTAAATATGCTTCATAGGTCTCCACCCCGAAAGATGCCGTCAGGTAATAATACAGATGATCGTCGTTGTCCAGGTAATCCTCCAACGATTTGCAGATCGTTTTCAAAAGACTTAAATCCTGTGTCACCTTCTCTTCAAAAACTTCGATATTACGAATGGCCGTACTCCGGTCCGCGCCGCCTCCGAAGAAGAGTTTCAACAATGTTTCGTATCGCAGTTCGTTGCTTGCCTGATCCTCTTTCAGCCACTCTTTCAGCGCCTTTTTCCCCTGAGCGGTTATATGGTATACGATTTTTTCCCGGCCGCCCACGGAAGCACCGGCGCTTTTAATCAGGCTTCCTTCTTCCATCTCTTTCAGGGACGGGTAAATATTACCGAAGCTGCCGTTCCAGAAAAACCCGATGGAACTGTCGATTCGTTTTTTCATATCATATCCGGTCAGATCCTCATGACTTAATAATCCCAGAATTACCATATTGATACGTTTTTCTCTTGCCATAATCGTTCCTTTCTCAGACCGCAATCACTTTAAAACCGCCTCATCCACATACCGGATTACTTCGTCCGTTACGAAATAATCTTCATGCTTAATTCCTTCAAAAATCTTACATTCGGCATTTGCGTAACAGTCCGCAACTTTCTGCTGTGTTTTCGCACTTAAGGTTGTATCCGCATCCGAGCCGAGAACCGTTACCGGGCAAGTGGTATTCTTTGCATATTGGTCCACGCGGATA